>JAISGZ010000146.1 GCA_031262845.1 Propionibacteriaceae bacterium
TATCGGGCAAGAAACGATCGGACACGTAGCGACTCGCCAGCTGAGCGGCGGCCGTCAACGCGGCATCGGTGATCGTGATCTTGTGGTGGGCCTCGTAGCGGTCACGCAAGCCTTTGAGAATCTCAATCGTCAGGGCGATACTCGGCTCGGCGACCTGGATCGGCTGGAACCGACGCTCCAAAGCGGCATCTTTCTCGATGTGCTTACGGTATTCGTCGAGTGTCGTGGCGCCAATGGTTTGCAGCTCACCGCGAGCCAGCATCGGCTTGAGAATCGAGGCCGCGTCAATTGCACCCTCGGCTGCCCCCGCACCGACCAAGGTGTGGATCTCGTCGATGAACAACATGACGTCGCCCCGGTTTTTGATCTCCGCCAGGACTTTCTTAAGACGCTCTTCGAAATCACCCCGGTAACGTGAACCAGCTACCAAAGCGCCCATATCGAGCGAATAGATTTGTTTGTCACGCAGAGTCTCCGGGACTTCGCCTCGGACGATCTGCTGGCTTAGGCCTTCAACCACCGCGGTTTTACCAACGCCGGGCTCGCCAATGAGCACAGGATTGTTTTTGGTCCGCCGTGACAACACGGTCATGACCCGCTCAATTTCTTGATGGCGGCCGATAACGGGATCGAGTTTGCCATCCCGAGCGGCTTGGGTCAGATTACGGCCGAATTGGTCGAGAATTTTCGAACCGGACGGACTGGGACCCTTTTCCGGCGCCCCAGAGGTGGCCGCTTGTTTGGTTTGGAACCCCGACAGCAACTGCAAGACAATGTCACGGACTTGATTGAGATCGGCACCCATTTTAATGAGAACCTGACAAGCCACACCTTCACCTTCACGGATCAATCCCAACAGGATATGTTCCGTGCCAATATATGAATGGTTGAGCTGGAGAGCTTCACGTAATGATAGCTCCAAGACGCGCTTCGCCCGGGACGTGAAAGGAATGTGACCGGCCGGCGACTGTTCACCGTGGCCGATGACCTCCTCAATCTGTTCCCGGGTTCGGTCGAGCGTCAAACCCAGCTGTTCCAAAGCCTTGGCCGCAATACCTTCGCCCTCGTGAATCAGGCCTAAGAGGACGTGTTCTGTACCTATGTAATTGTGATTGAGCATCCGGGCTTCGTCTTGCGCCAAAATGACGACTCGACGGGCTCGGTCAGTGAATCTCTCGAACATCTTCCTCCTCAAACAGCGTGGGGACATCCGCTTGGACAGTCCCCACCGCTAACTACTTCATACTACCTAACCCCACCCGGTCCTGCTTTGTTCCCAGGATCTGAGAGATATTGACGCAGTCCACCGCCAGGCCAGGCACCGGTCGGCCGAAATAATCTGAGCGCGACCGCGTGTCGGGAGGCACGGTTGGCGGGAGACAAGCCCGAACGTCACGAGGGTGAGTTTGCGTACGGTGGCCGAACTTCGCCGGTAGTGGCCGGGCGGCAGCTGAGTCAGGAGCGGGTTGACGAAGCGGCGAACGGGCGGGTGGTCGACGCGGTTTGGTGGTGGTGGGGCACTGGCAACAGGGCTGACGGGTGACCTTAGTCGAGAAAAACAATGTGGGCCGGGGCTAACCCCGACCCACACGAATGTCTTTTCAACGAAAGACTTCTTGCGAAGATAATTTGACGGATCGCTGAGTGTTCAATTAATGGGCGTCTTGGTAAGCCTGACGCACCTTAGCAGAAATACGACCGCGAGCGCTGACGTCAACACCATTGGCTTGAGCCCATTCGCGAATCGCTGAGACATCTTCGCTCGAAGAAGACCGACGACCGGTTGTTTTCCGGCCACTGACACGACGGGCCTTCTTCACCCATTTGTCGAAGTCTTCGTGAAGCGCGGCAGCGTGTTCGTCCGACAAATCGATTTGATAAGAAACACCGTCAACCGTGAAGCTCACGGTGTGATCAGCCGGAGAGCCATCGATGTCATCGACAAAGACAACAGTTTTCAGTTTCGCCATTTTATATCCTTCCAGGACAGGGGGGAACAATCTGAAGTAAATTCTAGGGCAAATTTTTTTTCTGTCAATCAGAGCGTCCGCTGGGTGCCACAAGTTCAGCTCGGAGATATACCAGAACCGTGGTCAGAGTGATCAAAACGACATTCCCGCTCGCAGAATTTCCCGCCCAAACTCAGTAAAACCGCGCTGGCCGCGGCGAGGGCGGCCTGGATCACGCGGCGCTGCCCAGCGGGCGATTCCCAAGCCGGTAGATTGATTACCACCATGACGAGATAACCGCCAACCCAGGCGGCTCCGACCACGGCGCAGGCTTTCGTCAATGCCACCAAAATTAATCCGCGGGACGGCTCAGGCAATTGCTGGCGAACGTGGAAACGTTGATGGGCCAACCAGGCCCCGAGCCAGAGTCCGGCGGCGACCACGATGAAACCACCACTGACCAGCCAGCCGGGGGTTGGCGGTGGGTAGCCGAAAGCTCTCATGAGAGTTAGCAGGCAGCCGCTGATGACGGCGCCGACTCCGACCGCGGCGGCCAGCTGCGACCACGTGACCAAGTGAAGTTTTCTGGTTGTCATGGCAACCTCGAAACTCTTGTGGTTGTCATGGTTGACGCCAGATTCGGGCCGAGCCGATCGATGAACGGCGGTGAGTCGAACCAGGGTCTTCTGATCGCGGTCATGACAACCCCGCCGAGGCCGGTACGGTCAGGTGGCTGTCGGGCAACCGCCGGACCACCTGGTCGCTGCTGGCTGCCAGCCAGTCGGTCAGCGGTTGGCCGTTCAGGCGAGCCGCCGGGTCGGCCTCCAGCCACGGTGCCAGGACAAAAGCCCGTTTGTGGGCCCGGGGATGGGGAAGCTGCAAACGGTCGCTGGTCACGGTTTCGGCTCCGACCGCGATCAGGTCGATGTCGAGCGGGCGCGGACCGTGTTGCGGCTGGTGGCTGCTGGTGCTCGGTCGGACCCGCCCGGCCAGGCTTTCCAGGGTCAAGCCGCGCTCCAGGAGTTCCTCGGCCGGCAGGGTGGTCTCCGCGATCAGGATGAGGTTGAGATAGTCGGGCTGGCCGGTGACACCAATGGGAGTCGTCTCCCAAAGGCTGGAGATGGCCTGGAAGCTGACACCAGGGGTCGTGACCAAACCCGTGACCCCGAATTGGAGCCAGCCGGAACGGTCGCCGACGTTGGAACCGAGCGAGAAGACGGCCCGGCGTGATCGGGCCGCTGTCCGGGGGCTCGGGACAGTGACAGGTTCAGCACTGTGGCTGGTTGAACGGGCCGTTGTCCGGGGGCTCGGGGTTGGTGGGCGAGTTCGGTGGGCGGTCACGGCGACATCATCGAAGGGCTGCTCGATTGGCGCTTGAGGTTTATGGACGGTGACCTCAACGGCCCGCAAACCATCAGCGGCCAGGGTGGCCTGGGCGATCTGGTCGGCCAAGGTTTCGATCAGGTCAAAGGACTGGTGTTCGATCTGATCGGTCACCACAGCTGCCAGCTGGCCGTAATCGACCGTGGCCGCCAACTGGTCACGACGTTCGGTCACCGGTTCCAGCCAGGCTCTCAGATCAACCCGGAAGAGTTGAGGCGTGACCTTTTCCGACGCGAAGACTCCGTGTCGGCCGTGAGCGGTCAGACCGATCAAGTCGATTCGGTCGCTGGTCAAAGTGGCGCCGGTGACGACCTCGGGAGGCACTGATGCCAGCCGGTTGGCGACAGTGATGGCTTGGCGGTGAGCGGTCACCGTGTGGGTGCGGACGGCCCAGGCGCCCCGGCCCGCCAGGTAAGCCGTCACAGCCGCAGTGGCGGCGTCGAGTTGCTCGGTCTGACCCGCCGTTGGGTCCGTCGTGGCTAAAAAGCGCTTGCGGGAAGCACCCCACAGAACCGGGTAACCCCAGTTGTGGATTTGGCGGGCGGCTCGCAGTAGCGCCCAGTTGTGGTCGGCTGATTTGCTGAAGCCCAGGCCCGGGTCGATGACCAGCCGCGAGTGGGGGATACCGCCGGCTTGAGCGGCCTCGAGTCGTTGGGCCAACTCGGCCTGGACCGTGGCTACGACGTCGTCGTAGGTGGCCCGGTCGGCGGCCTGGTCGTCCAGCCAACCACGCCAGTGGCCGACAATGTAGCCGGCCTGGCTGGCGGCCACCGTGGCCACCATGTTGGGATCGGCCAAACCACCGGAGACGTCGTTGACGAACACAGCACCGGCGGCGATGGCTGCGCCCGCCACCTCAGCCCGGATGGTGTCGATCGAGACCGCGAGACCGGACTGGGCGAGGGCTGTGACAACGGGCAGAACCCGCTCCAGCTCGGTGGCGGCGGTGACCCGGGTGGCGCCAGGTCGAGTCGATTCGCCACCGACGTCGATGATGTCCGCGCCAGCGGTGGCCAAGGCCTGGCCCTGGGCGATCGCTGACGCCGGATCAAGCCACCGGCCACCGTCGGAAAACGAGTCGGGCGTGACATTGACAATCCCGAGAATTCGAGTCGGTCCGGCGGCCAACAAAGCCCGTCGGCGGGCGGCCGGAGTCAGACCGGTCGATGAGGCCAAGCGGCCGGTCATGAGCGGCTCGACAAAATCAGCGACATCGCCTCAGCCCGAGTCGAAGCCCGGGCCAGTTGTCCCCGGACCGCCGAAGTGACGGTCCGCGAGCCGGGCTTATGAACGCCGCGCATCGTCATACATAAATGCTCGGCCTCAATGACGACGATCGCCCCACCGGGGTGGAGATGTTCGACCAAGGCGTCGGCGATCTGAGTCGTCAACCGTTCTTGAACCTGAGGCCGTTTGGCGTAGACATCGACCAGTCGGGCCAATTTACTCAAACCGACGATCTGTTTCGACTGGCCGGGGATGTAACCGACGTGAGCCAGCCCGGTGAACGGCACCAGATGGTGTTCGCAGTAGCTCCACAGCTCGATGTCTTTGACCAGGATCAATTCCTCGTGGTCGATGTCGAAGCGAGTGCCGAGGACTTCAGCTGGATCGGTGTCGAGTCCGGCAAAAGCCTCCGCGTAAGCCCGGGCCACCCGGTCGGGCGTCTGTTCCAGGCCTGGCCGGTCGGGATCCTCACCGATACCCAGCAGTAACTCGCGGACCGCCGCCGCCACGCGGGCGTGATCAAAAGCCATCGTCGCCTTCTCTCAGTGCCGCTTCGGCGGCGCCCAATCACCGACCGGTGTCGGGTCGGTCCAGCCATCGTGGGCGTCGGCCGATTGACGCCGGGGCGGTACCTTGTCGAGTTCGTCGAGATCGATTCCGTCCGGTTCGGCGGGGGCCGGCACGGGCGGGATCGGCGACGGCCGTCGCTGGGGCGAGCCGGTCCAAGCTGGTCGTTCCGGGTGACGGTGGAGGTTGGCGAAAATGACGAGGATTTGCTCTTTGTCGAGGGTTTCATGCTCCAGTAACTGGCGCACCAA
>JAISGZ010000227.1 GCA_031262845.1 Propionibacteriaceae bacterium
AAAGCCGTGGCGAGGATGTCAATCCGCTTGTCAACGCCAGCCGGGCCAACGCCCTGAGCGCCGAGCAACTGACCGGTGGCCGGATCGAGATGAACCACGAGGTGCATCTGTTCGGCGCCGGGGAAATAACCGGCGTGATCTTGTGGATGAAGGTGAAGGGTCGTGAAGGCTCGACCGGCAGCCGTCAAGCTGGCCCGATTGGCGCCGGTCAGGGCGGCCGTCAACTCGCCCACCCGGACAATCGCCGTACCCAGCGGGCGCGGGATCGGCCGGGCTGAACGTCCCGAGGTGTCGGCGGCAATGGCGTCCGCCACCAACCGGCCAGCCCGGTTGGCCGGCCCAGCCAACATCACAGGGCGGCGAGCCCCAGTCACCGCATCCTGGCTCAAAGTGGCGTCACCGGCCGCCCAGATGTGCGGCAGATTGGTCCGACCGTGCTCGTCGACCACGATGGCGCCACGTTCGCAGACCACGCCAGCGGCTTCGGCCAGCGCCGTGTCCGGTCGGACACCGGCCGCCACGACGACGATATCCGCCGTCACGCTGTCACCGTCGCTCAAGCTGACGACCGCCTGACCAGCCTGATCGCTGATCTGCTGGGCCGACACACCAGCCCGGACGGTCAAGCCCAAGCGGCGCAATTCGGCGGTCACGAGGTAGGCCAATTCGGTTTCCAGCGGCGGCAAAACATGGGGCGCCAATTCGACGACCGTGACCGCCAGACCGCGCCGTTGCAAGGCTTCGGCCGCTTCGAGGCCGATAAAGCCGGCCCCCAAGACAACCGCCGACTTGGCGCCGCCACCGAGCCGCTGAACCAGCGCCGTGGCTTCGTCCACGGTCTGCAGGGCCGTCACCGCCGGATGATCGATCCCGGGGATCGGCGGCCGCACCGCCACCGCGCCGGGGGCCAGAATCAGCTGATCGTAGGCCAGGGTGACAGGTCCGTCGGGCGTGTTCGCCGTCACCGTCTGCAGCTTCGAATCGATGCTGACGACGTCGTGATGAGGCCGGACGTCGAGGTTGAGGGAAGCTTCCAACCCGGCCGGGGTTTGGACGAGTAAAGCTGATTCGTCGGTGATTTCCCCACCGACGTAGTAGGGCAAACCACAGTTGGCGAACGACACGTAGGGTCCGCGTTCGAGGACGGTGATCTGGCTGTTTTCGTCGAGGCGCCGCATCCGGGCGGCCGCTGACATGCCGCCGGCGACTCCGCCGACGATGATGATGCGCTGTTCGGTCATGACCATGACTATACCCCCGGGGGTATTTTTGACCAAGTCGCTGTCCGCTCACTGGGACCTTGCCGATACCGGGGGCAAGCTTCAGATGTGGGACGGTCGCACCGGTCGGGTGGTGAAGACGTCTTAGCGGGCGCGGAGGTCGGATAGTGGGCTGTCAAGCTGGACAGTCGACAAGATGCCGTGCCTGACATTGGGGAGCTGTCAGGCATATCGTCTAGGGTGGGGGCGCTATGGACATTCAGCCACTGACGTATCCCGTCCACCGCGGCCAGCTCGCCAATGGCTTGCGCGTCGTCGTCAGTCCCGACCCGTGGGCGCCGGCGGTCGCCGTGAACTTGTGGTACGACGTTGGTTCGGCCCACGAAACCCCAGGCCGGACTGGCTTTGCTCACCTGTTTGAACATCTCATGTTTTCGGGTTCGGCCCAGGTCGCCTCGGGGGAACATCTGTCCCAGTTACAGGCCCTCGGTGGCGAGGTCAACGCCACGACGAGCTTCGACCGAACGAACTATTTTGAGACCGTGCCGCCGGGCGTAACGAGCTTGGCGCTGTGGTACGAGGCCGACCGGCTCGGTTCGCTGCTAACGGCTATCGACCAGGCCAAGTTGGACACCGAACGTGAGGTCGTCAAAGAGGAGAAGCGCCAGCGCTACGACAACGTGCCTTACGGCGACGCCTTCGCTCATCTGGTCGAATTGACGTTTGGTTCCGACCACCCTTATGGCCACCTCCCGATTGGCTCGATGGCCGATCTGGACGCCGCTAGTTTGGCCGACGTCCAGGCTTTCTTCGACCGCCACTACCGGCCTGGCAACGCCGTTCTGTCGCTGGCCGGCGCGATCGGCGAGGACGAAGGGCTACGTTTGGCCGAGGACTTTTTCGGTGATCTGCCGGCCAATCCGCCACCGCCGCGTTTAACCGTGCCGACCTGGGCGCCGATCGACGGCCTGCCCCGGGCCGACCTCATCCGACCGGTCCCCCAGGAAGCGCTCTATTGGGCTTGGCGGGTGCCGCCGCTTGGTGCTGATGACCACGAAGCGATCGGTTTGGCTTTGTCGATCCTCGGCGACGGGATGACCGCCCGCCTCCACCAAGACCTCGTCCGGACGGAGTTGGCCGACGCTGTGGCTTGCTCCGACCTTGACTTGCAGCGCGGCAATTCACTGGCCGTCGTCTCGGCCACAGCCTGTGACGGCGTCGAGTTGGAACGGCTGGAAGAGGCTTTACTCGTCGTCTGGGACCGTTTCCTGACCGAAGGACCGAGCCCAGCCGAGATTCAACGGGCCATCGCCCGCGCCACCCGGGACTGGCTGTTCTCCCTAGCCAGCCTCGATTCACGAGCCGACGCCCTATCGGAGGCGACGATCGCCTTCGACGATCCCGACCGGATCAACCACTGGCTGGTCGAGTTGGCCGGGCTCGACATCCAGGCCATCACCGAGGCCGCCTACCGCTGGCTTGACCCCACCCACCGAGCGACCTTGAGCTTCCGGAAGGAGGCCGCGTGAAAACCCGACCTGAGGTCCGCCGCAGTGGCGCTTGGCAGTTCCCCACCCCGGCCGTGACCGAGTTCGACAATGGCCTGACGCTGTGGAGTTACGACTTGCCGGGGCAATATGTGGTGTCGGCGACGGTCGTCTTGCCGGTGCCGCTGACGGCTGAGCCGGTGACCGAAGAGGGTGTCGCCACGCTGGCCGTCCGGGCCCTCGACGAGGGCACGTTGGCTCATCCGGGTTTCGCCTACGCCGCCGAGCTGGAGGCCATCGGCGCCCAGTACTCGGGTTGGGTGTCGAGCGCCGCCACGGCCACTCAGCTCGAGGTACCGGCCCAGTGGCTTCCGACCGGTCTGACTTTGTTCGCCGAAGCCCTGACTTCTCCGGCTTTCGATCCGGCCGATATCGATCGCTTGATTGCCAACCGGCTGGCCGAGTTGACCCAGCTCCAAGCCAGTGGCCGCCAATTGGCTAGTTGGCTGATCCGGTCAACCATCGTGGCGGCCGGTCAGCGGGCCGCCCGGCCAGTCGGCGGTTCACACGCCACCGTGGCGGCTCTATCGGCCCCCGCCGTGCGGGCTTTTCACGACCGCCATTACGGGCCCGACCAGGCAATTCTGGTCGTCGCCGGGGATTTGTCGGGTTACGATCTGCCGGCCCTGGCCGAGACCGCTTTCGGTGACTGGCGCCGACCGGTTGAACGCCTGACCGCTGACCTCATCCAGCCTGGTCAGCCCCAGCAACGCCTCGTCAACCGGCCGTCGGCGGTCCAATCGGATATCCGGCTGGGCTGGTTCGGCCTCGACCGCCAGGACCCCCGCTTCCCGGCCTTCCAGGTAGCGGCGATGGCGATGGGTGGTGGTTTCTCGAGCCGCCTCAACCAGGTACTGCGGGAAACGCACGGCTGGACCTACGACGTGTCGCTCAGTAACCGGCCGTTCCAGCGTGGTGGTTACGTCAGCCTGGCGGCCTCGACTCAGACCGGCCACACGCGGGATCTGATCGACGAGGCCCGTCGCCTGATCCGGCTCGACGATACGTTCACGCAGGCCGAGGTTGACGACGCCATCGGTTTCCTCGTTAGTGCTGCCCCGTTGAGCTACGCCACGGCCGACGCCGTCGCCGGACAGGCCGTCAGTTTGGCTAGTCACGGCCTCGACCACGGGCTGGTCAACGACCTGTTCCGGTCAATCGCTGAGGTCACGCCAGAGACTGCCACCGAGGTTTGGCGGTCTGTCATTGACCCGGACCAGGCCAGCTTGGTCGTGCTTGGTGATGGTGAAGCCTTGGCTGAGCCGCTGGGGTTGACGCCCGAGCCGATCCCGGTGCTTTGAGCGGCCGTTCCTGATACGGGCGTATGAGCAGGTTGTAATAAAGAACATTCACGTCACTCCACCCAGCCGAAAATTCGGGCGCGGGTGTCAACAGTGACAATCCCTACGGCTTAACCGCAATTCATCGGTTGGGTGTGGAGATGGTACGGGCAGGCCCAGCGCAAAGGCGCCTGGGCCCGCCCGTGAGGAGGGGCCGGCTGCGTCCCCCCAGACCGCAGCCAACCAAACAATTCGGTTAACGGTTTGAGCTGGCCTTTTGTCGTACCAGCGACCCCGTCACACAACTTAACGCCCGGTTGCTGCGGCTTTATTCCGCGACCCTGAAAATTCGTCCAAAGACCCTGTCGGGCCGTGAAGAGCTGGTGCTTCGTGATGGTCAAGGCAACAGCCGTCAAGGCACTCGACCACTCAAGGTGAGGAAATCGGCCGCGGCCGCTATAGTTTCTTCTCGGCCTCGCCACCTTAGCTCAGTCGGTAGAGCGGCTCACTCGTAATGAGCAGGTCAAGAGTTCGATTCTCTTAGGTGGCTCCAGGGCAGTTAAGCTGCCGTCATGCTCTTGTCAGATCGTGACATTCGCCAGGAAATCGCGGGCGCTCGAATCGCCTTGTCGCCGTGGGATCCAGCGATGCTTCAGCCAGCCAGTGTCGATATTCACCTGGACCGGCATTTCCGGATTTTCGAAAACCATCGTTACGCCGTCATCGACCCGTCGGCCGAACAAGCCGATCTCACGCGAGCCGTCGAACCGCCCGGCGACGAGCCCTTCGTGCTGCATCCCGGTGAGTTCGCCCTCGGTTCGACCTGGGAACAGATCACGCTGCCCGACGACATCGCCGCCCGTATCGAGGGTAAGTCGTCACTCGGCCGACTCGGCCTGTTGACCCACTCGACGGCAGGCTTCATCGACCCCGGTTTCCAAGGCCACGTCACGCTCGAGTTGTCGAATATGGCGACCATGCCGCTGCTGCTCTACCCCGGGATGAAGATCGGTCAGCTCTGCTTCTTCCGCCTCAGTTCGGCGGCCGAACACCCCTACGGCAGTGGTGGCCTGGCCTCGCACTACCAAGGACAACGGGGACCGACGCCAAGCCGGTCGTATCAGGGGTTCAGTCGCGTCGCTGTCTGAGTGGGGCGTTGTCTCGGTCAGCATTTTGTGTGTCGCTTTTGACGTGCCCTCGTCGGAGACACCCTGACCTCTGGCCAGAAGTTCAGCCACTTCGCTGTCTGAGTGGACTCATCCGTCTACACCGCCTTTGCTGATCCCCACTTGATCTGTGGGCACCGCTTGATCCGGTCAACGAGTCCTCCCCTGGCTCCGTCGTGGCTCGTTCGCTGAGACAGAACGACTACCCTGGGCTCCATGGCTGAACTCAAGACCCGTTTACGTACCGACCTCAACCAAGCGATGAAGGCCCGCCAGACCTTCCAGACCCAAGCTCTCCGGATGGCTCTGACCGCGATCACGAACGAGGAAGTGGCTGGTGCTTCGGCCCGTGAGCTGAGCGCTGACGAAGAACAGAAAATCCTGACCCGCGAAGTCCGCAAGCGCCGTGAATCCGCCGATATCTACGCCCAAGCCAACCGCTCCGAACTGGCAAGTAAAGAGACCGCTGAAGCTGATTTCCTCGCCACCTACCTACCGGCCGCCCTGACCGAGGACGAACTCGACGCCATCGTCACCTCTGTCCTGGCCGCGAACCCCGACGCCACCCTCAAACAAATGGGCCTGATCATCAAAGCTGTCAACGCTCAAGTTCAAGGCCGCGCCCCCGGCGCCACCGTGGCCGCGAAGGTCAAAGCCGCTCTCCCACCTGCTGCTTGACGTACACCAGGGTCATCAGGAGAACTGACATGACCGACAGCACGAAGCCGCCCGCCGGTCTTTACGACTCTGTCGATCTGGAGACCGAGGAGTTCTACGACACCGCTGGCCACCGGATCACCGAAGAAAGCAACCAGCGCCTAGTCGAGGAAGTTCATAAGACGAGCGGGCGGCAGTCACAGACCGGACCAGGACACCATCCGCCCGTGACTAACTGTTGGCTCACTGACGCCCGAGCAGTGGTTGATCAGGCCGGTCTTTACGTCGACGGTGAGTGGGACAATCTCCGTCGCGAAGAGAGGCCACGTGGAGCTTCGTTCACAGCTTCAGCGGCGTAAGCCTGATTCTCTGTGATCCATCGGTTGAATCACCCAGGTCCGAACCGCTGAGCCCACTCAACCTGCTTCTGCAACGTTGTCCATCGCCGCAGTGAAAAACCTGTATTTTGGCTTGCATGGAGTACGTGTCGTGGAAAACGGCGCTCCGGCTACGGTCTGAGGACCCTCAGTCGGAACCTTTGGTGTTCAGTGAGCGGCCAGTCGTGTTGATGACGTTCAACGACTGGGAATCGGACGCGGTCATCAAGGTGTTTTGTCCCGAAAACGTCCCCCAAGAGCAGAGTGTTGCCGACGTCGACCTTCCTTATGATGTGCTAGGAGCGGTTCAGTTCACCGACGAGCGGGGCCGCCAACGACGGCGCGAAGTGCTCCATGTACGCAGCAATCAAAAAGACGACCGGTCGCAACAGGCCGCTTCTGAAGTGTGCCGGTATCTGAAACCGCAAGCAATTCTCGCGGTTGGCATCGCGGCCGGAGACGATGACACGAAGCAGGCTGTGGGAGATGTCTTAGTAGCTGAATTCAGTCTCGACTACGAATCGGGCAAAGGTGAAAAAGGAACAATTGCTCCTCGCCCGGAGCACGCTGAGGCATCGCAACCTTGGTTAAAGCGTTTCAAGCTGATTAACGTAAAAGCGCAAAATCAGTGGGTTGACAATGACAAGTGGAAACAATTCTGGCCGACTGTGAGATTTGGCCCGGTGGCTACTGGCAAGAAATTACTGAATGACCCCGAATACACCGCCCAGCTACGAGAACGGTGTCATCCGCATAAGCCGATTGGTTACGAGATGGAGGGGCTCGGTTTAGCACGGGCAGTTCAACAGCAGGGCAACAAACAACTCGCCGTGGAGTGGGGTCTGGTCAAAGCGATCTCTGATTTTGGTGACGGCAATAAGGACGAGAACAAAGAGGAGTACCAGCGGCTGGCGGCGTTACGGGCAGCCCGCTTTGTTTACAGCGCTCTGACAGGTGAGTATCTCGAGGAACCTCTGGAAGCGTTTCCCAAGTCAGAGCCAACTCAGCCCGCCCAGTTTTCCCGTCATCATGCTGGCGCAAAGCCACCTTTAGCCAGTGAATTCACCGCCATTGATCAGGCTTCGATGATTGAGCTTCAGGTTGAAGCGGTGAACTGCTCTCCAGCGGGTCAATCACTGGCGGAACAGCATCCGGCCTTGTCACATTTACTGGCATGGGCTGACGACGAATCGGGTCCGCCGGTTTATGCCCTACTCGGTGGGTACGGCATGGGCAAGACCGTTACTTGCCAGGCCTTCGCCGACGAATTAATTCGGAGGCGCGAAAGAGGTGAAGCGACGCGCTGGCCACTGTATTTCGATCTCCGCCTCGCTTCAGTTAACTGGAATCTACCGCTGCCATCCGTGGCAGAAATCATGACGAGATGCGCCCAGAACGGGTGGCAGCGGGCTGATGAAGTGACCGCCAGAGACATCTGGGATATCATTGACGATGGCGCGGTAGTGATTTTTGATGGACTCGACGAAGTTCTCACATCACTTGATGAAGGCCCCGGAAGAGATTTCATAACCCGGCTGTTCAGCGTTTTGAAACAACCCACAAAAGCTACCTTGCCGCCCAAAGTTCTTATCAGTTCTCGGCCTCAGTATTTCCGAACTAGTTCTGACGAGCGGAAGCGCCTAGGTTCTGGCGCTGATCATCTCATCATGAGTCGGCTAATCCCGCTGGATTGGGGACAGATCGAACGTTATCTCTCCGTCACTTTTCCTCCCGCTGAACTTTACTCAGTAATGGAACTACTGGTGAAAATTCATGACCTACCTGATTTAGCTCAGAAACCATACATGCTCAATCTCATTCGAAATGATCTACCAAGAATTATTAAAGATTGGATGGGTGGACGGGCAATTACTGCCTACACACTTTATCGAGATTTTGCTAGCCAATGGTTAGACCGGGATGGCCGCAAATCCGAAATGTCCGTTGAGCACAAGTTTGAATTATCAGCCCATATAGCTCGTTTGATGATGGAGCCTCAATACCATAGGACAGTACTCGCCATACCGATTAAACAGCTCGAAAGCTGGTTTGAAGATTGGCGGCAAAAGCAACCAGGCTGGAACACTTATCACGGCGTTCCATTCAAGATCTTGGCAGAGGATTTACGTAATTCAACTTTTCTCAATCGGTCTGATTACTATTCAGATTCGTTCGAGTTCGCCCATCGATCATGGCAGGAGTTTTTCCTTGCGGAATTTATGCTGCAGGCGCTAGAAGATGACCGGCCGGATTTGTGGCAGATGCGGGTGCCAAGTAACGAGACGCAGGATTTCTTGGGTCAGTCGATGTTGGAAGTGGCAGGAAGGCAGTTTCCTCGGACAGATGATGGCGCGGTGGAGACGTTGGTTGAGCGATTACAGCGATGGGCGCTAGGGGATTGGGCTCGTCAGGAAGAGTTGGCAGTCGAAACCAAACGGCAAGAGCAAGCGATTCAACAGATGAACAACGTGTTGGCTGATCACGTCATTCGGTCGCGGGTTAAGGGTTGGCCGGCTCAGGTGGTGAATCCGTGCCCGGTGCCAGAGATGGTGCTAAGCAAGTATCGACATGGTTCGGTGGCTGAGGTACAGCAGGCATTACTTTCAGGCGAACTTGGGATCGGCTCGAGGGTGACGTTGGGGCGACATGTCTGGCGGGTTCTGGATCGCCGAAAGGACGAGGATTTAGCTGATCACAGCAAAAAAGAAAAAGCGCTGCTGGTTTCGGAGTTTGTGGTCGATGTCAGTCGCCCATATCAAGATAGCCCTGAGGGCATCACGTGGGCTGAGTGTTCACTGCGCGGCTGGTTGAACAGGGAGTTCTTTGAGTCATTAGATCGTGATTTCTCAGATCAGATCGCGACAACTGAGGTGGTGACAAAGGGCTCTCGGCCGAATCGTACGGAGGGCGGTGAACCAGTGAAGGACTCTTTGTTTCTACTATCGTTGGAAGAGGTCAAAAACAAAAAGTTGTTTAGTGCCGAAGGGGAACGCCAAGCGACCCGTCCCGACAATTATTATTGCTGGTGGTGGTTGCGTTCGCCAGGTGATAGTCAAGGCGATGCCGCTGTGGTCAATAACCTCGGCAAGATCCTCGCCGATGGCCTCAGCGTTGACTACGGTTGGAACTACGGCGGAGGCGTCCGCCCAGCCCTGTGGCTCAATCTCGATTCTTAAATCGCATCGTTCTGAAAATTCGACTATGGGCTTAGGTAACGCGACGCGATACCGACTCCCACGAGCCCAAATATGCCCAACTCTCAGGCCACATCTCCCAGCCAATCAACCACATTCATCACCTTGATCCCATCACCTGGCACCGGTAAAACTCGGTCCAACGTCAACAGGGTCCGGGAAAAGAAGTCGGGCACGGCCCGCAAAGGGGCCAATTCACGGGCCAACGTCTCGGGAGCTAGTACGGTCTCGGACACCTGGAAATACTCGGTGTCGGTCCTGTTGGTGGCGACGAAGTCGATTTCTTTTTTATCGACCTTGCCCGTGGTCACGGACCAACCGCGACGGCGTAATTCGAGATAGACGATATTTTCCAGTTGGCGTCCCGTGTCTCCACTCCGGCCGGTCAGCGCCCAGCGCAAACCGGTGTCGACGGCGTAGTGCTTTTCCAAGCGTTCGAGGAGGCGTTTGCCTTTGACGTCGTAGCGTTTGACGGGATAGAGGAGGAAAGCTTCGGCCAGGCCGGTCAGATACGAATCGACCGTGATTGAGGAGATTTTCCGGCCTCGGGAGGTCATCGTGTCGGCGATCGATTTCGGTGACACGGGAGCGCCGATACTGTCGAGGACGAATTCCGTGACGTTTCTCAGGATGCCGACATTGGCCACGTTGAGCCGTTCGACCACGTCACGTAATAACACGGTGTCGGTCACACTGGATAAATACTCCCGGCGTTCGGTGGCCGTTCGCAGGCGGGCCACGAAAGGAAATCCACCCTCGCTGAGATAGGTCGCGAAGACGGCGTCCCGGCTGAGCGGACGGCCGTCTGACCCGGTCCGCTCGACACTGGCATATTCGGCAAACGACAAGGGCAACAGCGACAATTCGACATAACGCCCGGTCAGCAAAGTGGCCAGTTTCCCGCCCAGCAGGTCAGTATTCGAACCGGTGACGTAAAGATCGACGTTGGGCAAGATGAACAGTCCGTCGAGCAGTCGCTCGAACAGCGGTACCTGTTGGACCTCGTCGATGAAGACGTAGTTCATCGCGTCGGGCTGCAACCGCTCGTGAATAAATTGGTAGAGGGCGAGGTGGTCGCCGGCCAGTTGTGCCAGCGTCAGATCCTCCAAGTTCAGCTGGATGATCCGCTCCGGCGGCACCCCGGACTGTTCCAACCGCTGAGCGAACATCGTCAACAGAGTTGATTTTCCGCAGCGCCGGATCCCCGTGACGGCTTTGATGATCGCCTGGTCACGCCAGCGATCAAGCCAGCGCAGATAGCCTTGACGGCTGATGAGTTCCACGACCACCCTCCTCAACTAGTTAAAGTTGATTTTAACATCTTGCCAAAATCTCCGAGTTTTCATAGTCAACTTTAAGTTCTTGAATAGAACACGCCCAGTGATGTCAGTCCGGTCCGCTACTCTCATGCCTCGGAATAACCCCCCAACTTCGTCTTAAAGGAGACCTCATGAACTTCAGGAAAGGTCGGGCCGTCATGCTGGCGGCGGCCGCTGCCGGGGTGGCCGTGCTAGCGGGCTGTTCAGGCCTGAACGTTACGGTCGATGACCGCTTAACCACGCTCGATTACACCTATGCCGTAATCACGCACGCTTCCCAGGGCGACGCTTTCTGGGACCGGGTCAAGTCCGGGGCCGAGCGAGCCGGTAGTGATTATGGGGTCACGGTGACCTATTCTTCCGACCCCGATCCGGCCAAACAGGCCCAGTTGATCGACAACGCCGTGGCCCAACAGGTTGACGGAATTGTCGTTTCGATGGCCAACCCCGACGGTTTGCAAGCCAGCCTGGCCCAGGCCGAGGCGGCCGGAATCCCATTCGTCACGATCAACTCGGGGATGGAGCAGTCGGCTGAATTCGGCGCTATCACCCACATCGGCCAGTCCGAGACGCTGGCTGGCTTGTCGGTTGGCCAACGGCTGGCGGACGACGGTTGGCGCAAGGTCCTGTGTGTTATTCACGAGGCTGGCAACGTCGGCCACGAAGCCCGTTGTGCCGCTGTCCGGGAGAAACTCGCAGCTGTCGGCGGAACGGTCGACAATGTCCAGGTCGACGCCAACGATGACGCTCAGGTCAAAGCCACGTTGAAAGCCCGTCTCCAGGCCGATCCGGCCGTCGATGGGGTGCTGACGTTGGGCGCCCAGTACGGTCTCGACGCGGTCGGGGCGATTGAGGAATCCGGTTCGACCGCTCAAGCGGCCACCTTCGATCTGACCGAAGACGTCGTCCAGGCAGTTATCGACGGACAGTTGCTGTTCGCGGTCGATCAACAGCCGTATCTCCAGGGCTACCTTGGCGTCACCACGCTCTATCTCAAAGACATCAACGGCAACGACGTCGGCGGCGGCCAACCGGTCTACTCCGGCCCGGCCTACGTCACGGTCGACAACGCGGCCGAAATCCTCACCTACGCCCAGAACGGCACCCGCTGATCGTGTCCTCTGAGGCCTCGACCCGCCCGTGGCGACGACTGGTAGCCCGTCCAGAAACTGGCGCCGTCATCGCTACCGGGCTGGTCATGGTCTTCTTCGCCCTGGTCTCGCCGACCTTTTTCACGATCGACGGGGCCGGTGTCTGGCTTGAATCGGCCTCCACCTTCGGCATCATGGCGGTGGCCGTGGCCTTACTCATGATCGGCGGCGAATTCGACCTCTCGGCCGGAGTCATGACCGGCTTCACGGCCCTCATCGTCGGCCTGCTGACGACTCATTACGGGGTCAATATCTGGGTCGCCACGGTCATCGCCCTATTCGCCGCCTTGGCGGTCGGGGCGCTCAACGGCCTAATCGTGGTTCGGACCGGCCTGCCGAGTTTCATCGTCACCTTGGCGACCTTCTTCGTCCTCCAAGGGGTTGACCTGGCGGTCACGAAACTCATCATCGGCCAGGTCACGATCCAAGGTTTCTCGCGCGTGCCGGGCTACGACACGATCCAACCGCTGTTCGGCTCCTCGGCCCCGATCGGCGAACACGGCCACCTTTATATTTCGGTCGCCTGGTGGATCGCAGTCACCACCGTCGGCTGGTGGGTTCTCACTCAAACCCGTCCCGGCAACTGGATTTACGCCGTCGGCGGCGACCCGGAAGCGTCCCGGGCCCAGGGCGTGCCGGTTCGAGCGACCAAAGTCGGGCTCTTCATGACGACCGCCGCCGCCGGTTGGCTAGTCGGGATGATCTCGCTCTACCGAACCTCGACCGTCCAAGCCACCACCGGCGTCGGCCAAGAATTCATCTACATCATCTGCGCCGTCGTCGGCGGCTGCCTGTTGACCGGCGGTTTCGGCTCGGTCATCGGCGCTTCACTCGGCGCTCTGATCTACGGTATGACCTTCCAGGGCATCACCTTCGCCCGCTGGGACACGAACTGGCTGATGGCCTTCCTCGGCGTCATGTTGCTGGGCGCGGTCTTCGTCAACTACTCGATCCGACGGCGGGTGACCGCATGACCAATCCCACAATTACACAGCCGCCGATCCTCGAAGCCCGTTCCATCAGCCATTACTACGGTGGCACGGCCGCCCTGACCGACGTCTCGATCACCATCCAACCCGGCCAGATTCACTGTGTCCTGGGTGACAACGGGGCCGGTAAATCAACCCTCATCAAAATCCTGTCCGGCCTCCTCCAACCGACCGCCGGTCAACTCCGCCTCGATGGCCAACCGGTCGTGTTCACGAACCCGCGGGCCGCCCTCGACGCCGGTATCGCCACCGTCTACCAAGATTTGGCGACCGTGCCGCTGATGCCGGTGTGGCGGAATTTCTTTCTCGGCCGTGAACTGACCCGAGGCCGTGGCCCGGCCCGACGGCTCGACCGGCCGGCCATGCGCCAGATCGTCCGCCGCCAACTGGCCGATCTCGGCCTCAACCTGCGCGACGTCGATCAGCCGATCGGCACCTTGTCCGGTGGCGAGCGCCAATGTGTCGCCATCGCCCGGGCCATCGACGGCGGCGCCCGGGCGCTGATTCTCGACGAGCCAACGGCGGCCCTGGGCGTCAAACAATCGGAAGTCGTCTTGCGCTACATCCGACGGGCCCGGGACCGTGGTCTCGGTCTCATCCTCATCACCCACAACCCCCAACACGCCTGGCCGGTCGGCGACCGTTTCCTCCTCCTCAACCATGGCCAACTGGTTGACGACCGGACGAAAAATGACGTCACGGTGGCCGAGTTGGCGACGCTCATGGCCGGTGGGGTGATTCACCTATCTGATAGCCCTGGTGAATCCTTGACGGTCGAGGCTGGAGACCTATGAGCGGTTTCAGAGCCACGGCCACGTCTGGGCTGAAAGCCCTGGTGAATAGCCCGAGAAAAAAGCCCCGCTGACCGGAACGCTTTTGGACACACGAACGCGAGGATTAAGCGCTACCGCCTCGAACCCGGTAGGCTGCCACCGACTGTGTTGACCACGTGTTCGCCCTCCGGCTGAATTAACCTAGCCAGAGGCTCAATGGCCGCGTCCGACACGGTCAGTCCACCGCCTGGAAAGGGACCAACAGTGATCACCTGCGCGCATTGCGGACACGAGTTTTCCTCCGCCTTAGCCGCATGTCCGGTGTGTCATATCCCGGTCAACGGTATTCCTCAGTGGTTGTTCCGAAACAACCCCACGAGCTCGCCTGAACGAGGCGGGCAACCGCCGGTGACGGCGCACGACGTGGCCCCGGAAGCCGCCGTCGCGACGGCCACGCCGCCTGAGGGCGCCATCTTCGCTTCCCCGGTCACCCCGTCAGTGGCTGACAATTGGAAACCTCTGAGCGCAGCTTTAGGTTTACCCGACGACGTGCCGCCGATTCCCGCGGCCACCGTTGACGCAGCCACTGAAGCCAACGCCCTGGCGGCCTCAGCCCCGGCTCCGGCTCAGATTCCGGTTCCGGCCCAAGCCTCGGTTCCGGCCGCTCCGGCAATGGCGGCCCCGGCTATGACGGCCCCATTGTCGGCCCCAGCCGAACCAGCGATGATCGCCGCGCCTCAACTCAGCACTCCTCAACCCAGTACTCCCCTGCCCATGGCTGACGCCCCGACCCCGGTCAGCCCTGGTGAACCGGTCCCGGCTCACGTCGGTGTGGCTGGTGTCTTCGCCGCTGGTTCCGGCCAAGAGGCCACGCCGTTGCAACCGCCGGTCGGCGAAACCGCCGCTTCGCCGACTCAGACCGAGGCCGTGGCCGTTGAAGTCGCGTCCTCAGCCAGTCCGGCCGAAGCCCCGCTACCCAACGCCGATCTTGGCGCTGTCGCTCCGTCGGCGGCCGAAGCTGACGGCACGGAAACGACCTTGCGGCTGTCGGAGATTTTGCCTGACTCGCAGCGTCGGGGAACGGCTTTGTTCGGGATCCAGGACGACTCGACGGCCGAATTGTCGTCGGATATGTTGACCTCGGCTTCCCGTCTCCAAGCTCCTCTCGACAGTCGGAACGTTAGTCCGGCTTTGCCGGCTTGGCAGCAGCCCATGGGAGCCCCCCTGACCACGGGTATCTCCTCCAGTTTGACGCCGGCTGCGCCTGGCCTGGGCCCCAATGGTCTGAATGGCAATCTGCCGACCGAACCGGCCGACGATCTGTTCCGG
>JAISGZ010000242.1 GCA_031262845.1 Propionibacteriaceae bacterium
GGCCGCCGGGTTCAGCCGCTCACGACGCTGCGCCTGGTCCAAAAGTTCGGCCAGATGACGTATGTCGGTCCAACGTCGACCACCGTCAGCTTGCCGAGCCAAACGATCCGGCCGCCCCACCTGTTCAGTCAGATAAGCCAAAACCGCGATCGGCCCAGCGCTATCCAACAACCGCCCAGCCTGATGCATGGCCGCGGCCAGCCGCGCCAACTGATCGTCGTCGGCGGTGATCAACTCGGCCAGCGACCAGCCGATCAACCCGGTCAGGCTGGCCGCCCGCAAACGGCTCCGGCGAGGTTCGACGATGGCTTGCAACCACGTCAACCAGTCGGCCGCCGCCGCACTGGCGAACACCGACTGGGCCCCCGTGAACACCGCCGGCAGCCCGGCCGCGGTCAACTTCGCCAACAGGTCCTGACCACGGCGGTTGGTCGAAACGATGACGGCGATATCACTGGGATTGAGCGCTCGGGCCGTGGAACGCTGGTTGTCCAGCCGCGGAGCCTGCGCCAAGAGAGCTTGGATATCGGCGATCAGATCGTGGTCGATCAGCTGGCGGGCTTGGGCGGCGCTGAGCGGCGCCGTCGCGGGATGATAACGCAGCCGCAGGGGAGCGGCCCAGGTCGTCTGGTCGAGGCCGAGTAAACGGGGAGTGTCGGAGGAACTGTGAACCGGCGTGGCCACGATCCGGTCGTCACCCAAGGGGCGCTGGCTCAAGAGGCTTTCCAGCGCACTGACAAGTTCCGGAGCGCTGCGACGATTGGTGTCGAGCGTGGCCCGGTCACCATCAGCGGTCGCCGCCAGATAGGTCGTCACATCGGCGCCCCGGAAGCCGTAAATCGATTGCTTGGGGTCACCGATCAAAACCAAGGCCGAGCGGCCACGGAAAGCCGATCGCAGAATCTGCCATTGCACCGGATCGGTGTCTTGGAATTCATCGACCAAGACGACGGGATAACTGGCTGCCAGGCGATCCTGGGCAGCGGTGCCGGTCACTGGGTCCAATAACGCCTGGCACAGGCGGAGCAACATGTCGTCGTAGGTGTAGCGGCCGAGTTGACGTTTGACGGTTTCAACCCGTTCCCTAACCGCGGTCGTGAAATCGGTCGGTTCCGGCCGGTCGGTCGGTCGGACCAACGGCAGTGCCGGGTTGAGCAGGGCAGCTTTGGTCCAGTGTTGGGCCGTCGCCACGGGAAAATCAGCCCCTGACTGAGCAAAAGCGGCCAGGTAGCGGTCCGCCGTGACCGTCTGGCCGACCTCACCGGGGTCAGCCAGGAGCCGGTCACCGGGCGTGTGATCGACCAGCACGCCCAGTTGCATCAACATGGCATCGCAAAACCCGTGAGTGGTGAAGATCGCCGCCCGGTCGAAGTCACGGCAGGCCTGGTCGGCACGCGATTGATACAACGCCAGTTGTTCGGGAGTAGCTGACAACCAGGCTTCCACGATTGGGTCAGGGGCGCTCGCGAGTTCCTCGGAACCAGTCAAGGAACGCTTGCTGGCTTGGCGTAACTGGTCAGCGGCGGCAGTCAGACGTTGGCGCACCCGGTCGCGCAATTCGGCCGTCGAAGCCCGGGAGAAGGTGATGATCATGACCTGATCGACGGGATAACCGGCCTCGATCAGATAGCGCACGGCCAAGGCGGCGATCGACCAGGTTTTGCCGGTACCGGCGCTGGCTTCCAGACACAGACAATCACCGGGGCCGGGGAGCGGGGCCGTGACATCGAACGGCGGCGCCGCCGTTCGGCCGTTTCGGCTGGTGTCTGGGGCCGGCGGAGGAGACGGGTTCGATGACGCTGAGACCGGCACTTCGGCCGGGCTGATCGGCTGGTTCATGCGCTCCTCCAGTTGAGGCGGGGCGGTCGGGCGCCAGCTTGAATCAGAGGCCGATAGAGCCGGCGGCTGAGGTCGAAGAATTCCTGACGCAACCGGTCAGACTGGTCAGTTGTCGACTGCTGAAGCGTCAACGGGAAGTCATCGGCGATGGCTAGCGGGGTTGTTTTTGCCCCGCCAACCTGGGGTTCAGCGGCACCGTTCCGTGGCGACTGGTCCGCTGGGCAGACTGCTCTCGTCGCCTCAGCTTGACGCGGCCCGGTGGCGCTGGCCGAAGCCTCGGCCCACAGGTCCGCACCTTGTGGCCACAACAGACGCCAAGTTGGCTCTTTGGTCCAGTCGTCCCGCCAACTACGGTCGAGACCGGCCAGGTCGGGTGACTGATTGCGGGCCCAGAATTGAGCCGCCCACAGAGCCGTCGAACTCGGTAGCGGCACCGGCTGGCGGCTGGCCCGGCGCCACAGGCTGATCAGTTCCAGCAACTGGGCTTCGGACTGTTCAACCGGCCCGGCGGTCAACTCGATCTGACCTTGTGGCCAGATGATCACGGCCCGCCACGGTTGGTCCGGCCGACTGACGTTGAGGGCCAACAGATCGATCCAAGCGGCCATTTGGCCGCGGGGTCGAGGCGGACCGGCTTGAACTGTCAACAGATTAGATCCGAAGGTTGTCAACTCTCCGGTTAGGCAGGGTTGGCCAGGCCAGTTCAAATCGATGGCGGCCGTCACGACGGGCTGGTCGGTGTAGGGCGCGAGCCGACGTAGGGTTTCGCCGGTCGCCGCCCAGGCTTGCTGAAGGAGCGGCTGGCCGAGCGCCTTCGGTGGCAGGGTTCCGCGTAAAGGTTCGGCCGCCACGATGGCCGCCGGATCCTGGCCCGATCGCGCCAGCCGCAGTAGCCGATTTGTCAGTTGCCAACGGCCGAGCCCATCGAGTTCCAAAGGCACGCTGTCAGGCCGATTGGCCGATTCCTGGTCGAGAGCGAGCTGATAGGGGTTAAGCCCGGCTCTCCAGCGTAAGAAATGGGCCGCCGGTTGTGACACCGCCCGAGCTAGATCGGTCAGGGTCAAACCGATCGGTTCCAATGGCGCCGATGACGCTTCCCACATGGCCGTCTCGGTGGTCGATGTGTCGGCTGAGGGACCGGGCCCAGCCTCAGTCTTCCCAAACCTCTCAAACTGCCGGGTTCTTGTGGTGGCCAACGCCGCTGCCACGGCGGTGGCGTCGAAAGTTGAACGCTCTGGCCCCCAACTGGCGGCCTGGGCTGGATAATGTTCAACCAATTGATGAGCGGTTGCCGGATCGGCCAGTTGGCTGGTCAAGCCGATGAGATCGGCCACCGGGCCAGGCGGCGCCAGCGGCGCATTGTTCCGGGCATCGTGGCCTTGGTAGATGATGATGAGACGTTCCCGAGCCGCCATAATCGAGTCGGCCAAGGCCTGACGGTCCACCGCCCCGGCTTCCAGGTCAGCGATATCACAACTAGCCAGACCAGGATTCTGCAAGAGGTCGTCGCCGTCGGTGGGAGTCCGGCGGGGGAAGGTTTCGTGGTCGAGGCCGAGCCAGCAAATCACCCGGTGGGGGACCAGGCGCATATCGGCCGGGGCGGCCAGCGTCAGATCACCCGCTAGCCAGCGGTCACGGCTAGGCCGGTCGGCCACCACCTCAGCCAGCCAGGCGCTGATATCCGGCAGTGTCATAAGCCCCGAGTCGACGGCGGCGAAATCGGCCAACCGGTCGAGGACTTCCGTCCGTTGCCAGGCCTGGTCTGGTTCGGCGGCCCCCAACCAGTCGATGATGTCTCGGCAACGCTCAGCCCAGTCTGCTGCCTCGCCCGGTTCCGTCAGAGCCGCCACCAGGCGGCGCAACCGCCCTGTCAATTCAAGTAACCGGCCAATCAAGTCGGCGCTGTCGGCCGTGACCGATTCCAGTGCTAGCGCCGTGCCGGCTGTAGCCAGACTGTCGGGCGGATAAGCCACTCCCAGCACCAGCCGGTTCAAACCGGCTGACCAGGTGTTCTCGGCGATCTCGGCGACCCCGAATGGAGCCCGCTGGTGAGCGTTCAGTCCCCAGCGCAAGCCCGAGTCGGTCACCAGGTCGGTCAGACGTTCCAGGTCCGTCGAGGTGAAGTGAAACCGTGTCATGACCGCGGAGTTGGCACACAGTGCCAACAGTTGGCTGGCGGTCGCTCGGGAGCGGGCTAGGGCAAAGACCTGGTCGAGCAGAGCGAAGAAATGATTGGCCGGGGTCAGACCGGGGCCGGTCAGCCGGGCCCGGATGCCGTGAGCCGGATGTGACCAAGTCAGATGGTCATCGTTAGCGGCGAAACTGGCCCGCAACCAGCCACTGAATAAATCCAGCCGAGGGCAGAGCACGAGGATGTCCCGCGGTTGCAAAGTCGGATCATCGGCCAGCAAGCCCAGTAGCAGATCGCGTAAAACGTCAACCTGACGATCAGGGCCATGGCTGGCGTGAAATTGAATCGTGCCATCGGCCGGTCGAACTTGAACCGGCATTGGCTCCTCTGTCGCAGAGCCGGCAACACAACTGCGAGAACTCATCATCGGCTGATCCGAGGGCTGGCGGACATCGACAACGGGATCGGACTGACCAGTCAGACAGTCCTGTAAGGCCCCCAACAAAGTCGGCGGCCGGTCGGGCGGCGGCAGTTGGCGGACGGTCAGCCGTTCAGTTGCCGGCACGTGAACGGCTTGCGATAGCTCGGTCAGACCTCGGCCAACTGGATGGTTCAAGGGCTGGCGGGTCAGCCAGAGGAGATCGTGGTGGGAAGCGAGAGCTTGAACAATGTCGCTGGCCCAGGGCGACAGGCGGTCGGGACAGAAAATCGCCAGCCGACCGACCTGGGGCAAGGGGTCAGTTTGACGAATTTGTTCAAGTACGGCCGCCCGCTGGCTGGCCGGTGGCAACCCCAACTGATCAGCTACCGCCTGGGCCAGCCCGGCCTGCCACACCGCCGGTTCCGTCGCCACACCAGTCACGGCCTCAGGACCGGCCTCCAGCCAGTCGGGAAGCAACTGCGGCGCCCAGGCCTGGTAGCGCTCAAACAACCGCGCGACCCGGCGCGCCAAGTGCCAGCGTCGTCCTGGCCGTTCGCCGGGCTGGCCTAAATAGTGGTCGACGGCAGCAAACCACGATTGTCCATGACTGGCGTCCAAAGCCGCCCGCACCGACCGTTGTAGAGCCTCGCCCGACCAAGCCGCGGCAGCGGGTATCACGGTTGTAACAACCTGGGCAGCTAACCGTTCGACAGTCGTCAGCTCCAACCCCGCCGCCACACCGTCAGCCGGCTCGACCAGCCACGGGCGTGAATCGAAGTCACCAGCCCGGCCAACCTCACCAGTGAAACCACCACTGGCGCCCAACCGCCGGGACAATGTTTGTCTGAGCCAGCGGCGCGTCCCCGCGCCCGCCAGGCAAATCACGTCGACCGCCAGCGGATCGGTCACCGGCTCAGCCCAGTGTTCAGCCAACACGGCGGCTAACTGGACCGGGTCAACCGCTCGGTAATGAATCGACTGGGGCACCTGGATCACGTTAGCGCCTGCCCGGTTCAGGAAGAGACGAACAACTCATGGGCCGGACTTTAAGCCATCGGTCTGACAGTCGGTTAGCGTAAGGGCGTGACTGAGGGCATAAGGGCTGACGTGATTCTCGAACAATTGGATCCCGAACAGCGCACCGTAGCCCTGGCGCAGGGACAGCCACTGGTTGTCATCGCTGGTCCGGGCACTGGTAAAACCCGGGCTCTGACCAGCCGAATCGCCTATGGTGCAGCGGTCGGGGCGATCGATCCTCGGGCTACTTTGGCCGTCACTTTCACGACCCGGGCGGCGGCCGAGTTGCGGACTCGGCTGGCTCAGTTGGGTGTGGCCGGCCCCCAAGCTCGAACCTTCCACTCGGCGGCGCTGGCCCAAGCCCGCTACTTCTGGCCGCTGGTTTATGGCGTCAACCTGCCCCGGCTGGTCGAAGCCCCGGAACGGTTGATTCGTGAGCTGCTACCACGGTTTGGCTTGGCCGGAACCTATCTGGCCCGGGACTTGGCCCACGAAATCGCCTGGACGAAACACAGCAACGTCGTCCCGGAACGCTACGCCACACTGGCCCCAGCCGCCGGACGTCAGGTCGATGGGGTGTCGTGGGCTCAAACCGCCGACCTGATCACGGAATATGAACTACTCAAACAGGGCTACGGGCTGATCGACTTCGACGACATCTTGTTGTGTGCGGCGGCGGTCTTAGAGGATTCCGAAGAAGCCGCCCGCCAGATGGCTCGGCGTTACCGCCACCTGCTGGTCGATGAATTTCAAGATGTCAGCCCGATTCAGGCTCGTCTGACTCAACTCTGGCGAGGGCCACACGAGGACCTGACAGCGGTTGGCGACCCGGCCCAGACGATTCACGGTTTCGCTGGCGCCGAGAGCCGCTACTTGACTGATTTTGCCCGTTGGCAACGTCATACCCAGTCACTCAGGTTGAGCCGTAATTATCGCTCCAGCCCCCAGATCGTCACCATGGCCAATCAACTGATGCGACCCTTCGGGGGGGTCGACTTGCAAGCCCAGCAAGCGGCCGGACCAGCCGTTGAGGTGGCTCAAGCCCGCTCGAATGAGGCTGAGGCCTGGGCGGTCGTTGAATGGCTGGCCGACCGGGCGACCGACGGTTTACCGTGGTCCGATATGGCCGTGCTCTACCGCAGTCACGCTCAGGCAGCGGCCGTCACGACCGCGCTGGCCGAGCGCAATATTCCCTATCACGTGGTCGCGGCCGGAACCGGCGACGAGGAGCGAGTCCGGCCAGGCCCGCTGCCGACCTCGGCTGGTGCGGTGACTTGTTGCACCTTGCACTCGGCCAAGGGGCGGGAGTGGGAGGCCGTCGGCATCGTCGGTTTGGCTGAGGGTTTGGTGCCTCATATCCGAGCTATCCGGCCGGCCGAAGTGGCCGAGGAACGGCGTCTCCTTTACGTTGGTCTGACTCGGGCCCGGCGTTATCTTCGGCTGTCCTGGGCTGGCGAGGCCGCTGGCGGCCGTGGCCAACCGTCACGTTTTCTGCACGAGGCCCAGGCCTTGTGAACTAGATGACGCGACCGAGCGCTACAACCGCCGCAAGGTACTACAACCGCCGCAAGACCGTGACGACCTTGCCGAGGATCGTGGCTTCGTTACCGTTGATCGGCGCATAGAGCGGGTTGCGGGGGAGTAGCCAAACCTGGTCGTCGGTCCGTTGATAGGTCTTGACGGTGGCTTCGTCGTCAAGTAAAGCGGCCACCACGTCGCCATTCTCGGCCACCGGTTGCGACCGCACGACCACGTAGTCACCATCGCAAATCGCGGCCTCAATCATCGAATCGCCCTGGACCTGCAACATGAACAGCGTCCCCTGGCCGACGAAATCAGACGGTAAAGCGAAGGTCTCCTCGACTTGTTCGGTGGCCAAAATCGGCTGGCCGGCGGCGATCCGCCCGACCAAGGGCACGGCCACGGTCCGAGTTGGTAAGGGGATGATCGGAGCCAAGCCAGCGGACGGCTCAGGCTCGGAGACCACAGGCGTCGGCGGGACATCGCCCGACGGTTGGACGACTTCGAGCGCCCGCGGCCGATTGGGATCGCGCCGCAGATAGCCCCGTTCTTCGAGCACTTTGAGTTGATGGGCGCCACTGGAAGGGCTGGCCAGCCCGACGGCGTCACAAATCTCTCGCACCGTTGGCGGGTAGCCGCGCTCGGCCACGGTCGTCTCGATGACCTGAAGAATTCGGCGTTGCCTCAGGGACAGCGGTCCAGCCGCGGCCTCGGTGTCGGTCGTGAACGGACTGACCCGGCCGACCGCCCGCCGGATTTCCCGATTAGTTGGTCGCCCGGCCCGGTGGGTGGACTGATCGCTTCTCGCCATAGGCCCAGGCTAAACCGCTCACAGTCGGTAATCAAACACCTGTTCGATCGTGTCGCGCAATTGTCAGACCAAACCCGTGAAATGGGCGGTGAGTCCGGGAGGATTTCGAACAGGTGTTTGAATTCTCGCTCCGGACGTGATAGACATGACCTATTCGAACATATGTTCGATGAACGGAAGGAAGCTGATCATGAGCGCAATACCGTGGTACGTCGAATCTCAACCGGTGCCGTCCCAGCGACCGGTGCTTCGGCTTGTCACCGACAGGCCAGATGAAGCGGATGATGTGTTGCCGCTTTCGGTGGCGGAGGTAGCTCAGCCGCGGGTTACGGTCCGGTCAGACCGGGCCGACGCGGTGACTTGGCGCTTGACTCAGCGGGGGGTGGCGTTGGCGTTAGCCGGTTTGGGAACGCTTGTGGCCAGTGCCACCGGTACGTTGATCTGGGGTTTCTTACAGGTGCCGAATCTGCCACTGGCCTGACCTGGCGCTGGCTGCCAAATCGCTGACAGACCACGAGGAGACTGCTGAAAATCTCCCGCACCCGTCACGTCTCCCGGAACGGGCGATCTTCAGCAGAAGCCCTAGGCGACGCTGGCGAGTCGGTGAACGCTGTAGCCTGGGAGTTATGACTCACGAGAATTTTGGGCCAGCCACTGGGGAGCCAGGATCGTCTGGCGCCGACCCGGATGACGCCGCTGGAACCAGTGGACCGTCACCGATCCCACCCGTTCCTCATTATGAGACGCCTCAGCCGACCAGCCCCTGGGCTAACCCCAACTCAGCTGAGTCATCCGGTCTGAACCTAGCCAGCCCGGAAACTGATTCAGTCACCGGAGGTTTCAGTCCCACCACCGGTGGTTTCAATCCCGCTTCGTCGGCTCAGAACCCGACCGCCGACTGGAATCAATCGAA
>JAISGZ010000019.1 GCA_031262845.1 Propionibacteriaceae bacterium
TGCTTGATGCCTTCGTCGATGAACTGGAAATCATCGACCAAACTGACTACCGCCAAGACCACGCCGACTCCAGCGAACAACCAGGCCAGAGCACTGACAGGCTCAGTCGGACCGGGGAACAGGCCGAGATCAATACCGCCCAGGGAGAGCAAGAAACTGACCAGGGCAACGGCCGCGTAGGCGATCAGCGAGATGAACAGAATCCGCCGGAATTTCGACGAAATCCGAATCTTGCCGAAACGGTAGGCCGCCAGCGTGGCGCCACTGGCGAGGAAGGTGCCGAGTACGGCTTGGAGCACGATACCGGGGTAGTACCACTCGAAAATTCCCGAGATCGTACCGAGGAAAACCCCTTCGACAACGGCGTAGATGATGGCAAAAACCGGGCCGATGCTACGCCGGAAAGCGCCCACCAAGGGCACGATGAAGGCCGCCAAGCCACAGAACATCGCCACCGGCGCCAGGATCGCCAAATTGTCACCCAGTAGTTTCCACGACAACACGGCCACGACGACGACCGCTCCCATGACAATGGCCGATTTCGTCAGCACATCGTCGAGGGTCATCCGGCCTTGATCGACCGGTGGTTGGGGCGCGGCCCCAACCGGCCCAGGCTGGGCGTAGGAGCCCGGCTGAGCGTACGGCCCAGCTTGGGCGTAGGGACCAGCTTGGGCATACGGCCCGGCTTGAGGTCCGACACCGGGTTGTCCGGCTGGTGGGCCCCAGGCCGGTTGCTGCGGTCCAGCGGCGAAATAGGGTTGGCCAGCGCCAGGTGGCGGCGCTGTTGGCTGTGCGGGGGCAAAGGCATCCGGCCGAGACAGGACGGGATTGGCCACAGTGACTCCTTGTGTGTTGAAGCCGGAATTGAGGTTCCGAAGTTATGACCGACCAGTGTAGCGCGTCAAACCTCTCACTGGCTGGGACTTCATCGGCCGATCAGGCGCGGTCAGGCCCCGGACCAAGGCTTGGTGACTAAGGCTTCGGTCAGACTTCGGCTGCCTTGAAAACAACACGGAGCGGCGGCTTCTCATTCCGCTGCCAGCGCTGGTGGCAGTCTTTCCTGGCCACCGGTCAGCGATTCCAGCGGCTGCATGTCGGCGGAAGCCGGTTGGGTCGGTTCGCTATGGTGGGCCTCACCATGGGGAGTTGGAATTTCGCTAAAGGCCAGGGCACGCTGAATGATTTCGTCATTCTGTCCGATATCGAAGCCCGCCTTGACCTGACCCCTGAGCTGGTGCGATTCCTCTGTCATCGTCGACGGGGAGTCGGTGGCGATGGCGTGCTCCGACTGGTCCGGGCCGGAGCGATGGCGGAGTGGTCAGGTGATCCCGATCTGTGGTTTATGGACTACCGCAACGCCGATGGCTCGATCGCCGAGATGTGCGGTAACGGCGCCCGGGTCTTTGTCCGCTACCTGGTCGACGAACAACTCGTGACTTCGCCTGAAGTAGTCATCGCGACGCGGGCCGGGCAGGTTTCCTGCCGGGTCGAATCGAACGGCCAGATCAGTTTGTTTTTGCCCCGCCCCCAGCGGCCGGCCGAGCCGGTGACGGTGGGCCTGGGGAACGAGTTCTGGCCGGCCCACGGCGTCGCGGTCGGCAACCCCCACGCCGTCGTGCGGCTCGACAGTCAGCAGCAATTGGCGGCCGTTGATCTGCGCCGTCCACCCCAGTTACCAGCCGATCAGTATCCGGCCGGCGGCAACGTTGAATTCGTCTGGGCCCAGACCCCGGCTGAACCAGCCGGTCGGCCGAGTGAGGCGACGTCCGGGACGACACCGGCCGAGTTGCAATTGCGAGTCTGGGAACGAGGCGTTGGCGAAACTTTCTCTTGCGGGACTGGCGTGGTGGCGGCGGCCTTCGACCACCTCCACGCGGTGGGCGCCGATTCAGGGGTCGCCACGGTCACGACCCCGGGCGGCCGGTTGGAGGTCGAGGTGCCATCCTCGGGTCCGGTCCGGCTGACTGGCCCGGCCGTCATCGTGGCCCGCGGGACGGTCACCTGGCCGGACAATGAGCTGTCATGATCAGTCCGCTTCAGACCGCCGCCGACGGTGATCAATTCGACGGTGATCAATTCGAGCTTGCCGACCGCCAATCCCTCCAGCGGGTGGCGAATATCCGGACCGAACGGGAAGACGTCAGCGAGGTCGAGTACCGCCAGTTAAGGCTGGAGCGAGTGGTACTGGTGGCGGTCGAATTGACCGGTCGCAGCGACCAGACCGTCGCCGATTCACTGACCGAACTGCGCCGGTTAGCGGAAACTGCCGGCTCGGAAATCTTGGCCGGTCTCGTCCAACGCCGCTCCAGCCCCGATCCGGCGACCTTCATTGGCCGGGGCAAGGTCGAGGAACTGTCCCAGGTGGTCGAGACCGAGGCGGCCGACACGGTGATCTGTGACGGTGAACTGACGCCGGCTCAACTCCGTAACCTCGAAGACCGGGTCAACGCCAAGGTGATCGACCGAACCGCCCTGATCCTCGACATCTTCGCCCAACACGCCCACAGCGCCGAAGGCAAAGCCCAAATCGAACTGGCCCAATTGCAGTATTTACGCCAACGGCTGCGGGGCTGGGGTGGCAACCTGTCCCGTCAGGTTGGTGGCCGGGCGTCGGGTGGCTTGGGTATCGGCGGCCGCGGACCGGGGGAGACCAAGCTGGAAACCGACCGGCGCCGGATCAACGCCCGGATCGCCCATCTCAAGGCTCAGCTCAAGGACCTCGAACAAAACCGTCACATCCGGCGTCAGGAACGCCAACGCCATCACGTGCCGTCCGTCGCCATCGTCGGCTACACCAACTCGGGTAAATCCTCTCTGCTCAACCGTTTGACCGGCGCTGGCGTCTTGGTTGACGACGCCTTATTCGCCACCCTCGACCCGACCACGCGGCGCAGCCAAACCACCGACGGCCGCCAGTTCACGCTGACCGACACCGTCGGTTTCATTCGCCACCTGCCCCACGACCTGGTCGAAGCCTTCCGCTCGACGTTGGAAGAAGCGGCCGACGCCGATCTGTTATTACACGTCGTCGATGGGTCCGACTCCGACCCGGTCGGCCAGATCGACGCCGTCCGCCAGGTACTGCGTGAGATCGAAGCCGACGACCGACCGGAGCAGTTGGTCATCAACAAGATCGACCAACTGACCGAGGCCGATCACCTGAGCTTGCGCGGCCGCTACCCCGAGGCGGTCTTCGTTTCGGCTCAGACCGGGGCCGGACTGGACGACTTGCGGCACCGGATCGAGGAACGCCTGCCGCAGCCTCGGATTCACGTCACCGTGACGATTCCCTACGCTCGCGGCGACCTGATCGAACAGATTCACCGCCGGGGCCGGGTCATCGCCCTTGATCACATCGCTGATGGCACAACTGTTGACGCTGGGGTCGACGCCGGTTTGGCGGCTCAACTGGAGGCTGTGGCGGTCAGCTGAGACCGTGCCGGTCAGCTGATTTCGTGCAAGAATCAGGGCGCTGAATCGAAGACAGTGTACGAGGTTGATGAACATGAGTTTGCGTTACCGGTCGGAACTTGACGCCATCGCGGCCTATCGACCAGGTCCGCCGGCCCCGGTTCGAGATCAGCCGACCTACAAATTGTCGAGTAACGAAAATCCCTTCGCACCCCTGCCGAGTGTTGTTCAGGCCGTGGTCGGCCAACTCGACGAACTCAACCGCTACCCCCAAATGGCGGCCGACCAACTGGTGGCGGCTTTGGCCGCAAGCTGGTCCGTGTCGGCGGACGAGATCGTCGTCGGGGCCGGTTCGGTG
>JAISGZ010000036.1 GCA_031262845.1 Propionibacteriaceae bacterium
GATATCTACGCCACCTTGACGATGATGCGGATGCCCCAGGCCTACGCCTCGTTACGTGACGATCAGCCGACCGAACCGCCCCGCTGAGCTGATTCACGGTTGGCGTACCGTATAGGTCGCGAGCGTGACTAGGCACTCGTGTGACCGGGAACTCATGTGACCAGGTGTTGGCGTGACCGAACACTGACGTGACAAGCCACTGGCGCGACCAGGCAGGTACGTGTCCGACCGCCCAGGTCAAGGATTCCATCACGTCCTTGCACTCACGTCATCGCGACTTGATCGTGACCCCGGACCAGGGGTCCCGACCCAGGAAGCACGGACCAGGAATCCCGACCAAAGGGCCCTCACCAATAAGGTCCCAACCGGGGACACGTAGTGTGAATCGAGGCCCAGGAATCCCAGCCCAGGGGATCCCCGATCCCCCTAAACCTGAGTCCAGTCGGCTCAACTCTTGTCATCATGCCCAGGGTGCGAGTAACATTGAGCCGGTTTGACTCAACTTTAACTGTGACTCACGTGCAAGGAGGCCGTCTTCATGGACACCGACAAGCTCACCGCGATGAGCCGTGACGCCTATACCGCCGCCGTCCGTTTGGCCTTGACTAACGGCAACGCCAGCGCCCAGCCGGTTCATCTGCTGGCCGGTTTGCTGATGATCCCCGACAACACGGTCGGCCCGCTGATGGCCTCGTTGGGGGCCGATCCGGCCGACATCGCCCAGGCCGCCAAGGACCGGATCGCCCAACTGCCCAGCGCCAAAGGTTCGTCCGTCACCCAGCCGACCTTGTCCGGCTCGCTGTCCCGGGTCTTGGCCGAAGCCGAGAACCAGGCCCAGATCATGGGTGATCAATTCGTCACGACCGAACATCTTCTGATCGGCATCGCCCAAACCGAATCCGAGGCTCAGACGATTCTGACCGACCGGGGGCTGACCGGCCAGCAGTTGATCGACGCTTTCAACGCCGCCCGGGGCAACAAGCGGGTCACCAGCGCCGAAGCCGAAGGTGGCGAATCGGCGCTCGACAAGTATTCGAACGATCTGACCGAGTACGCCCGCGAGGGCAAACTCGACCCGGTGATCGGCCGGGACGCCGAAATCCGGCGGGTCATCCAGGTCCTGGCCCGGCGGACCAAGAACAACCCGGTCCTGATCGGTGAGCCCGGTGTCGGTAAGACCGCGGTCGTCGACGGCTTGGCCCAGCGGATCGTGGCCGGCGACGTGCCCGATTCCTTGCGCGGCCGGCGGCTGGTGGCCCTGGATCTGGCGTCGATGGTGGCGGGAGCCAAGTACCGGGGTGAATTCGAGGAGCGGCTCAAGGCCGTGCTGGCGGAAATCTGTGAGGCCGAAGGCCAGATCATCACCTTCATCGACGAGTTGCACACGCTGGTTGGAGCCGGGGCCGCCGAAGGCGCGATGGACGCCGGCAACATGATCAAACCGATGTTGGCCCGCGGTGAGTTGCGGCTGATCGGCGCCACCACGCTCGACGAATACCGCGAGCGGATCGAGAAGGACCCGGCTCTGGAGCGGCGTTTCCAGCAGGTCTACGTCGGTGAGCCGTCGGTCGAAGAGACGGTCGCGATTCTGCGTGGCCTGCGCGAACGCTACGAAGCCCACCACAAAGTCCGGATTACCGACTCGGCCCTGGTTGCCGCGGCCACCTTGTCGAACCGCTACATCACCAGCCGTCAGTTGCCGGACAAGGCCATCGACCGGGTTGATGAGGCGGCTTCCCGGCTGCGCATGGAGATCGACTCGTCGCCCGAAGAGATCGACGAACTGCGCCGCCACGTCGACCGCTTGACGATGGAACAGTTCGCTTTGGAGAAGGAAGACGACGCCGCTTCCCAGGGCCGCTTGGCCCGGCTCCAAGCCGAATTGGCCGACCAACAGGAGAAACTGCGCGGCTTGGAGGCCCAGTGGGAGGCCGAGAAGTCGGGGCTGAACGAGGTCGGGCGTATCACAGAACGCATCGACCAGGTCCGAATCGAGGCTGACAAGGCCCAACGTGATGGCGACCTGACGAAGGCGTCCGAGTTGTTGTACGGCGAACTGCCGACCCTGGAGAGTCAACTGAATCAGGCCGCGTCCGTCGAACAGCAGCGGACGATGGTGTCGGACGAAGTCAGCGCCACTGATATCGCCGAGGTGGTTTCGGCCTGGACCGGTATCCCGGTTGGCAAGATGATGCAGGGCGAACAGGAGAAACTGCTCCACATGGAGGAGCAGATCGGTCAGCGGCTGATTGGCCAGACCGACGCCGTTCAGACCGTGGCCGACGCCGTCCGGCGGGCCCGGGCCGGGATTTCCGATCCTCACCGGCCGACCGGTTCCTTCCTCTTCCTCGGGCCGACCGGGGTCGGCAAGACCGAATTGGCCAAAGCCCTGGCCGAGTTCTTATTCGACGACGAGGCCGCCATGGTTCGGATCGATATGAGCGAATACTCCGAAAAACACGCTGTCGCCCGGCTGGTCGGGGCGCCTCCCGGCTACGTCGGTTACGACCAGGGCGGTCAGTTGACGGAAGCCGTGAGGCGGCGGCCGTATTCGGTGATTCTGCTGGACGAGGTCGAGAAGGCCCATCCGGAAATCTTCAACATTTTGTTGCAAGTCCTCGACGACGGCCGCCTGACCGACGGTCAGGGCCGGACCGTCGATTTCCGGAACACGATTCTCATCCTGACCTCGAATATCGGCTCGCAATACATCACCGATCCGACGATGGACGACAACGAACGCCGGGAACAGGTGTTGGCCCAAGTCCGCTTGGTGTTCAAGCCCGAATTCCTCAACCGGCTGGACGATATCGTCGTCTTCCAGCAGTTGTCGCGAGACGATTTGGCGGCCATTGTGACGATCAATCTGCAACGTCTCAACGCTCGTCTGGCCGAACGCCAGATCACGGTGACGGTGACGCCAGGGGCTCAGGAATGGCTGGCCGACCGCGGTTACGACCCGATTTACGGTGCCCGGCCGTTGCGGCGGCTGATCCAAACCTCGATCGAGGATCAATTGGCCCGCGGGGTCTTGGCCGGTCAGATTCGCGATGACCAGACCGTCACTTTCGAAGTCGGCGAATGGGGCGACGAGCTCGTGCTTGAGACAGCCCAGGAAACGGATTGACCGTACCAACCTCCTACCGGCGTGATTCAAGAGTTGATCAACGAACCGTTCCGAGCTATTGAATAAAGAAGAGAAGTGGGCGGTCGCGTCGGCCACGCCAGGTTGAGACGGGATGGGCCAGGTCACCTGACAGGTCGTACCGAACAACACCCGGCAGGCCGCGCCAACCGTCAACTGACAGGCCGCGTCGAACAACCCGTGAGTCGCGCCACCGTGACAACACCGCTAGCCAGCTCCGTCACACACTTCGATAACCGAGTTCGGGGAATGAACTTAAGTGGTCTGGTTGTTACGGAGTTGATGACTATTACAGCGCGACCGGCGGCCCAGGGCCGGCGACGAGGGGAAGTGACAGCACGATGAGCCACGCCACCGACCCCATCTCCGGCGGCCGCATCCCAACCCCGACCAGCCCCAGCGAGACCGATACCACCCAGTTACCGGCCGCCTCGCCGATCAGTCCGACCAGGCCAGTCGCCGCCCGGGCGCTGGAGCCCGAGCTGGCCTCAGATAGTGGCTCATCCGGCCACCCCCGCCGGGCTTACCGAAGTCTGAGCGTCTCCTCAACCTTGTTCGTGACCGTCGTCGTCTTGGTCGGCATCGTCGTCTTGACGGCTGGTTACAGCTTGGCCAACTGGTCCGAGGACGCCGACATCAGTCTCGGCACCATCACGACCGGCCAGTTCTCCCTGGCTCAGGTCTGCGGCGAGGACGAAACCGCGCCGGACTGCCAGGGCTACGAGATGCTGATCGATGATGCCACGGTCGCCTCGGGCCGGGGAGCCTCATCGCTGATGACCACGGATACGGTCTGCGGACCCGGCACCTTGAACCGGCTGACCGAGGTTTTCCAGGCCGATATCGACCTCGAACAGCCCAATGTTTCCAATATGACGGCCTGGCTGTCGCTCACCGCCAAGGACGCCAGTGACTGGTCGACGGCGGTTCCGGCCGGCGGCAGCGCCACGGTTTCGGTCTACGACGCCGACGGCACCACGCCCCTGGAGACCGCTGATGGCTTAACGGCGGTCAGCCTTGGTGATATCACCCAAGTTTCGAATTTCGCCTCGTATGACTCGGAAACCGGGGCTTATGACCCGAAAGACAATCCGGCGGCCTGGCTCTTACCGGCCTCCGGTAACTACTCGGTCGTCTACTCGTACAACCTCAGTTGTACTCCGGCTTTCGCCGGCGCCGATCTCGACCACGTGATCTTGTTCGAACGCAACGTCAGCTTGGTCCAGAGCCGGGAGTCAACATAATCGCAACTCTGACGCGAAAGAAAGGAGGTCAGTCATGCGCAATCGCTCAATCAGAGCCGGTTTAGCCGCCTTGGCTGGCTTCCTCGCGCTCGGACTCGTCATCGGTACGGTCTGGGCCTTGTGGCGTCAGAGCCTTGACCTCAGCAACGAACTGTCGAGCACCGAGCCGGGCTCGTTGGCCCGCTTGTGTGAGCCCGATGCCACCGCCTGCACGCCCACCGGGGCCGCCGCCACCGACTATCTCGACCAGGCCACGGACAGCGATTGGGGTCTGGACGGGATTGAATTCACGTCGACCGACGCCGCCGATTTCAAGCAAATGGTGATCGCCGACGACGAACCGTTCGCCTTGCTGCGGTCCTACACCCTTTACGCCGCCACCACCGGTAACCGGGGGTTGGATTATCAAGTCACGATCCCGACCCCGGAACCTGATACCTGGGTCGAGAATTCAGTCCTGCGGGTCTGGGAGACCAGTGATAGCTGCGTCCTGAACGAGGCGCCGTCAGTTCAACCGACCCTCGGCGGCACCTTGATCCCCGCCGGTTACGTCGACACCAGCCACCAGTCGACCGCCGATCCGGACGCGGCCAACAAACAGGCCACCAAGACCCTG
>JAISGZ010000055.1 GCA_031262845.1 Propionibacteriaceae bacterium
CAGGACATTGCCGTCCTTGAGATCGCCGACACAGAGGTCGTGGCGGTGAAGATCCTCCACGATCAGCCACAACATACCGAGCCGGGCCAGTTTGGCTGGGAACGGGAAATAGACCGAACCGGCCCCGGCCCGAACCCGGGCCATCCCCAGCCGCACCCACGGTGTCCGGTTGCCACAGTGGTCACACGGCGCCAGCCAGGTCCAGTGTTGCTGGCCCGACAGCGGCGGCCGGTCAGCGTGGCCGTGGAAACGTTGCACGACGCCGACCGGATCGGCGCCGTCGTAGACAATCGCCTCGGGCCAAGCACACGAGGCCCACAAGCGTTGATCGAGCGGATCCGGCGATTGAGCCAAGTGGTGGCCGAACTCGACCAGCTGATCGAGGTAGCGCCAGCGAATCCGCTTGAGCGTCTGGTCCCGGAAACGTTTGTAGACCCGCGGGCCGACCCCGGCTTGTTCGACCACCCGGATCGAACCGGCGTCGAGGCCTTGGCCGAGGGAGCCGGAAACGACCGTCAAATCGCGCAGATCGAGGGTCGCGGGGTGCAGGGTCGTTAGAGTCATCGTGCCTCCACCCGCTGTCGCGAGGACCGCACCTGGGCCGCCATGATGGTGGCGTCATCGTGATTTTCCCGGGCGCATTTATCGGCCAGTTCGGCACAGCTCTGGGTCAACGAACCGGGCGATAAGCGCAGATGGTCCACCGACAAGCGTTCATTGGCGTGGACGAAGCGGGTTACGCCGTCAGTGGCGGCGAACAGAATGTCACCGGGCCGCAAGTGGCAACACCCCTTTTCCCAAGTCTTCGCTGGGTACGGCACCCCATCGGTCGGCGCACCCAAATTCCCCGTCCACAACCGGTCCCGTCGCGTCAGCCAGAACAAGCTGCGGCCTCGGATGACGCCGAGGCCAGAATCGCCGATAGCAGCCCACCAACAAGTGGCGCCACGGCTATGAGGGAGTATGACTCCGAAACACAAGGTGGACGAGGACACCGCCGCCTCCGGAACCGCCGGATCGGTTCCCAAGCTGCCGCTCAGGCAATCCGACACCTGATCGACGACCTCGGTCGCCACCTGCGACCAGGTCTGTTCAATCTCGTTTTCACCCTGTTCCAAGGTGTTGTTGAGACGCCGCACCGTCAGATCGACCGCCATCCGGGAGGCCCGGCCAGGCGTCGCCGTCGAACCGATCCCGTCGCCCAGGGCCACGATCAGGGCCGGGCCGACCCGGTGAAACTGGCCGGCGTCTTCCGAACCGCTGGCGGCGAGGTTGCGAGCGGCCGCGCTGGCTCCAGCCACCCGGCCCATCGGCCACGTCCGACTGGGCGAACCGGTCACGGAAATCAACCGCACCCGCGCCCGCAGTGAGGGGGGCAAGGTGTCAGCATTCGGTGTCGCCGGTGGCCGCCGGAAGCGCTCCAGACAGGCCTGGAGGCGGCTGCGGGGTCGGCGTTCGGGCCGAGGCTGGCTTGAACGGTCCCCTCGAATCGTCACCAGCTTGAGACCGTGCCTCAGCCGACGCAGCCCGCTGGCCAACCGCTGGCGAAGCTTCGGCCTAGCCACCACGGGTAGGGCAGAGGAATTCAGCACAACCGACCTCAGTACCCCAACGGTGGCAGGCAGCGGAAACCCTCCATCGCCGGCGGGAAAGCGAACGTTTCCGAACGCACACTGAAGCGGATCGAGCGCACGATCGAGCGGAAAATCTCCCCCACCATCTTGTGACTGAGTTGGCCCCCCTGCCATTGGAAAACCCGGCCACCGTGGGAGCGAGTACCGACACATTGCAAGGCCCGCTTGCTGAAACCACCACAGCCGACGGCCACGATCCCGGGCACGAGGTCCGGGTCCATGTGGTTGAGAGCCTGGTAAGAGCCATTCCAACGGTCGTAGAGCTGCAAACCAGTGTGGTCTTCGGGCACCCCATCGGTGATGAAAATAACCCCCGGCCGGAACCAGGCGGCGTGGCGGTCACGGGCCCGGTCGTCGAGGATGGTCCGGCGCAACATCCGGAAGGCGGCCTTGTAATCGGTCAGAACCCCGTCTTGGCTCAACCCACTCCACGACACCCGTTCGCGCGGTGAGGTCAGGGGTACGGCCACGCGGGCCTCGCTGGAGAACTCGATGATCGACAAACGAAGATAGTCACGCACCATCTCGTAGGTGTCCTCATCCAGCCCGAACTCCGCCATCACGGTGGCCGAACTGGCGGCATCTTGGCTGAACAGATTCAACAGCGTGGCACACCAGTGCTCAACCTCGTCGATGACCCGGCGCTGGTCGGCCCCCGATCGGGTTTGACGCATCGACTGCGACACGTCAACCACCAGGTAGTACGGCAGCACGGTATAGCTATGACCGGTCTCAAGTACGCTCACGCTCAATGGACCTCCGTCCGACGGGTCAGTGGCGAAAGCCAAAATCGGAGACTGACCGAACCCGCTCTTGCGAGTACAGATACTAAGTCGGAGGATCAAGCTGGTGGAGACACTGGATAAGTTGGGGCCTTGGAGATTGCTTCGGCATTACTTTAGCTAAACATCGACCGATTGCACCAATCATCCAGGACTAACAAACCAGCGTTCACAATTGTAGCCCCTCTATCAGCAGCCAAAACACGCCCTTCAGTAGTCTCATTGACCCTGACTCAGCGTGAGATCAGGTCTGTCACCACTTCAGCTGGGGTATCTCACTGGTGCCACAAGGAGGCCACAAATCGGCGAACGTTCCTTCGGAATAGTTTTCTCAAACCGAGATCATCCCCGGCGGGAGTTTTCCCGGAAAGGAAGAGTTTTCCTGGAGTGGAAGAGTTTTCCCGGAGGGGAAAACACCTAGCCAAAGGCAGCAAAATCGTTCCCAGAGGGAGATATTCGACGCCACAAAGCCCGCGAACCTGGTCCGCGAGCCGAACTCCTAACCGATCTCGATCAGGCTCTGACCACCTTGGACGGGATCACCCGGAGCCACCAGAATCTGCTTGACCTGGCCATTGGCCGGCGCCGCGATCTCGGTCTCCATCTTCATCGCTTCCAGGATCAAGACGATGTCGCCCTCTTCGACGGTCTGTCCGACTTCGACCAGAACCCGGTTGACGGTTCCCGCCAAAGGCGCTGGGACGGCCTTGCCAGACGGCGCGGCCGCGGCCGGGGCCGGGCTGCCTGAGGGAGCGGCCGTCGCCGCGGCGGCGGACGAACCACCGATCGTAATCGCGGGTAACGCCAACTGTGGCGGCGCAACCTCAACGTCGACCTCGTAAGGCACCGCGTCTACCGTGATTTTGAGTCTCATTGTTGATTCCTTACCGATACGACGGATGATGGGCGTGCTGAGCCCGACGGGTGTTGCCCGACCAGACCGAACTGCTGGGGAAGTGCGGCTGTTGCCGGTTGGCGTCCTCACCCAGGTAGGCGGCCGCGGCCGCCGCGATCACGGCCAGATGGCTCTCGGGCACCGGGCCGGTCTTGGCGTTCAGCCGCCTGACTTCCATCCGCAAACCCCGCAGTTGATCCTGCAAGAGCCGCACGACTTCGCTGTCCGACATCAGAGCTACCTCCTAAACCGGCATCAGCCCGTGCTTCTTGGCCGGCCGCGTCTTCCGCTTGTGGTCCAAAAGCTCGAGTGCATTGGCGATCTTGATCCGCGTCTCACCCGGATCGATGATGTCGTCAACGAGACCCCGCGAAGCCGCCACGAAGGGCGTGTTGAAGGCTTCTTGGTAGTTGTCGATCATTTCCTCACGCTTGGCCACCGGGTCATCGGCGGCGTCGATCTCCTTCTTGAAGACAATCGCTGCCGCACCTTCGGCGCCCATGACCGCGACCTCGGCGGTCGGCCAGGCAAAGACCTTGTCCGCCCCCAGGTCTCGGCTGGACATCGCCAGATACGAGCCGCCGTAGGCCTTCCGTAGGACGATCGTAATCAGCGGCACCGTGCAGGCGGAGTAAGCGAACAACATCTTGGCGCCGTGGCGGATGATGCCGCCGTGTTCCTGGGCCACACCGGGCATATAGCCCGGCACGTCGACGAAGGTCACGATCGGAATGTTGAAGGCGTTACAGAAGCGGATGAAGCGCGCGCCCTTGTCCGACGAGTTGATATCCAACACGCCGGCCATAACACTGCACTGGTTGGCCACCACGCCAACCGACCGGCCGTTCACCCGACCGAAGCCGACGACGATATTCCGGGCGTAGCCGGCCTGGGCTTCGAGGAAATCACCATTGTCGACCACACGGCGGATGACGTCTTTGACGTCGTAGCCCTGTTTCGAGTCGACCGGCACGATCGAAGCGATATCCGGGTCGTATTCGACCGGCGCCCCGGTATCGACGATCGGTGGCATCTCGTCATTGTTCTGGGGGAAGAAGCTGAGCAGCTTTTGGGCGATCAGAATGGCCTGTTCATCGGTATCGGCCACGAAGTGGTTGACGCCGGAGATGGCTTGGTGAGTATCGGCGCCACCGAGGACGTCCTGCGTCACGTCCTCGCCGGTCACCTGCTTGATGACCTGGGGGCCGGTGATGAACATATGGGCCTTGCGGGTCTGGATCACCCAGTCAGTCAGGGCCGGCGAGTAGACCGCCCCACCAGCGCAGGGGCCGGCGATGATCGAAATTTGCGGCACCACCCCCGACAACAAGACATTGGCATAGAAGACCTTGCCGTAACCCGACAGGGAATCAATCCCCTCCTGGATCCGGGCGCCGCCGGAGTCGTTGATGAAGATGAACGGCGTGCCCGCGGACAGGGCGCCTTCCATCATCTCGACCACTTTGGTGTTGTGAATCTCACCGGCCGAGCCGCCCATGACCGTGAAGTCCTGGGACGCCAAGTGAACCGGCCGACCGGCCACCGTCCCCGTCCCCGTGACCACGCCATCGGCCGGCATCTCGGCCTTGTCCATCCCGAACAGAACCGTCCGGTTCTTCCGGAACAAGCTCATTTCCTGGAACGAACCATCGTCGAGCAGGCCACTGATCCGCTCCCGAGCCGTCATCTTGCCCTGGGCGTGCTGCTTCTCAATCCGCTTTTCGCCGCCACCAAGACGCTGCTTGGCGCGGGCCGCCTTCAGGCGCTCGACTAGCTGGTCCATCGGCACTGGTGCTTTGGCCATTTCACTCTCCTCAGACCGGCTCGACCTGGACGGTGTGCGACCGCCCGCCGAGACTGACTTGGTATTTGACCGGACCGGTGATCCCCGGGGTCCCGGCGGCTTGGCCTTCTTGGGCCGCCGCCAACTGAGCCTCGGTCATGGCCACGGACTTCGGGCCTTCGTCGCGGGTAGCGAAGAAACCGGGGGCGACTTGGGGGAACATAGCGTAAGTCAAGACGTCTTCATCGGAACCATCGGCGCCCGGCAGTTGATTCGCCTCGACCTTCAAGTGATCCCACTCGGGCTTCATCAAATCGGCCGGCCGGACCGTAATCGGCTCTTTGTGGACCAATTCTTGGGCGATCGCAATGACCTCGGGGTTACGCGGCCCGATCGTCTCGCCGTAATAGCCCAACATGAGATCGGCGAACTCGGCGCTCATCCGCTTGTACGGACCCATTAAGACGTTGAAGACGGCCTGCGTACCGACGATTTGGCTGGTCGGCGTCACCAACGGCGGATAACCGGCGTCGGCTTTGACCCGCGGAATCTCGGCCATGACGTCGGCCAGCTTGTCGCCGGCGCCTTGGGCTTTGAGCTGCGATTCTAGGTTGGTCAACATCCCGCCGGGAATCTGGCTCGTCAGAATCGTCGAATCCACCAAGACCGACGACTCGAAAGCGGCGTAACGCGGCCGCACCTGAGCGAAGTGATCCCGGATTTTCAGCAGCCGGTCCATCTTCAAGTCGGTCGTATAGGCCGTCCCTTCGAGGGCCGCCACCAACGACTCGGTCGGATTGTGGCCGGGGCCGAGCGACATCGACGAGATCGACGTATCAACCGAATCGGCGCCGGCCTCAATCGCCTTCATCAAGGAGATGAAGGTCACACCCGAGGTGGCGTGGCAGTGAACGGCGACGTGGATATCACCCCAGCGGTCTTTGATGCCCTTGACGATGTCATAAGCCGGCTGCGGTTGGAGCAGGGCGGCCATATCTTTCAGGCAGATCGACTCGGCGCCCATGTCGATCAGCTGGCCAGCCAGTTTGACGTAGCCCTCGACCGTATGAAGTGGTGAAATCGTGTAGCAAATCGTGCCCTGGGCGTGTTTCCCGACCTTCTTGACCGCCGCCATCGACCGGGCCATATTGCGCGGATCGTTGAGGGCGTCGAACACCCGGAAAACATCCATCCCGTTCTCGGCCGACTTCTCGACAAACTTGTCGACCACCATGTCGTCGTAGTGGCGATAACCCAGCAGGTTCTGGCCACGTAGCAACATCTGCAAACGCGAGTTGGGCATCAACTCGCGGAACGTACGCAGGCGCGCCCAGGGATCCTCATTGAGGAAGCGGATACACGCGTCATAAGTGGCTCCGCCCCAACATTCAACGGACCAATAGCCAGCTTGATCGATATCCTCACAGGCGCCGACCATATCTTCGAGCGCCATGCGAGTCGCTAAAAGGCTTTGGTGGCCGTCCCGTAGGACAAGTTCGGTGACACCAATTGTGCGAGGACTCATAGGGGTCATCTAAGCACCTTCCTCTGACAGCCCCTAACCACGCCCCCGGTTCGGACATCATCAGTCCATGGGCTCTGTGCCCTGTCGCTTCTAAACCTTCGTATTCGCGGCACCCGGTGGGGTCCCCAGCGGCGTTGTTGTCGTCGCCAATAGGTCCACTATTGGCTCCTCCTCCGCCTTGCTGGCCACCCCACCGGCCACCACGAATTAAACGAAGTTTTAGACGCGGCAGGGCACTAGGCGGCCTTACGCTCGGGCACCGCCGCCAACTGGCTGCGGGCCATCATCGCCACCGGAGCGCCGAAACGGATCGTGTCGCCATCAACCACGATGCGGTCGATATCGGGCTGGCTCGGGACCTCGAACATGACGTCGAGCAAGGCCTCCTCGACAATCGCCCGCAAACCCCGGGCGCCGGTCCCCCGGGCCAAGGCCAGATCGGCAATCGCCCCGACCGCGTCATCGGTGAATTCCAAATTGACATCGTCGAGGCTGAATAAGCGGTGGAACTGTTTGAGCAGTGCGTTGCGGGGCTCGATCAAAACCTTGACCAAGGCCGCCCGGTCGAGCGCCGTGACCGAGGAGATCATCGGCAAGCGGCCGATGAACTCGGGGATCATGCCGAATTTGTGCAGGTCCTCGGGCCGGACCTCGGCGAATGGGTCGAGTGGCTTTTCGACCCGGGAATGGTCGGCCACGAAACCCAGCGGCTGCTGCCCCAAGCGGTTGTTAATGATGTCTTCCAAGCCGGCGAAAGCGCCACCCAAGACGAACAAGATATTGCTCGTATCGATCTGGATGTAGTCCTGATGAGGATGTTTCCGGCCACCCTGGGGCGGCACCGAAGCCGTTGTCCCCTCGAGGATTTTCAGCAACGCCTGCTGGACGCCCTCACCGGAGACATCGCGCGTAATCGACGGGTTCTCGGCTTTTCGGGCCACCTTGTCGATTTCGTCGATATAAACAATCCCGGTCTCGGCCTTCTTGACGTCGAAATCGGCCGCCTGAATCAGCTTGAGCAAGATGTTCTCGACGTCTTCGCCGACATAACCGGCTTCGGTCAGAGCCGTCGCATCGGCCATCGCGAACGGCACGTCGAGCATCCGGGCCAGCGTCT
>JAISGZ010000069.1 GCA_031262845.1 Propionibacteriaceae bacterium
GGTCAGACCTATCGGACGCGGGTGCCGGTCCTGCTGTTCGCTAGCGGTGATGACCTCGACGCTTGGGCCCGGTGGACGCCTGGTAGTCGGGTTTCGGCCACGATCCGGTGGGAAACTCCTGAGCGCACGGACGCCGTGGCGGCGGTGCTCGATCCGCTGTCGGAGCCACTGTTGGTGGCCGAAGCCAGCGGCTGGCGGGCGGCCGTCGAATCGGTTCGTCGTTCGTTCCGCCAGGCCGTTAGCCAGGCCCGGCCCGAGCAAGCGGCGTTGTTGCCGGCTTTGGTGATCGGTGACACGTCGACCATGCCGGCCGGTCTGACCGACGATTTCAAGACCTGTGGGCTGACTCATCTGACGGCCGTGTCGGGGGCCAATTTGACGATCCTGTTGGCTTTCCTACTCGGGATCGCCCGCTGGTTCGGGCTCCGCGGACGGGCTCTCAACGGCTTGGCCTTGGTCGGTGTGGTGGCTTTCGTGGCCCTGTGTCAGGCCGAGCCATCGGTCCTGAGAGCTGCCGCCATGGGTCTGGTCGGGCTCGCCGCGCTCAGCCATTCAGCCCAGCCAGGAACTGGTTTGAGGCATCTGACAGTGGCCATCATCGGCCTGTGTTGGGTCGATCCGTGGTTGTCACATTCGTTCGGTTTCGCACTCTCGGTCGTGGCCTGTGGCGGGATTTTGTGGTGGGCCCGGCCTTGGACCGAGGCGCTGGCTCAATGGTTGCCGCGCTGGGTGGCCGAGGCCGTGGCCGTGCCACTGTCGGCCCAGTTGGCGACGCAACCGATCGTGGCCGGACTAGCCGGTACGGTTTCGGTCAGCGGGCTGGCGGCCAATGTCCTGGCCGGGCCCTGGGTCGGTCCGGCGACTGTGGCCGGCTTGGTGACGGCGCTGGTGGCGGTGGTGTCAGCTACGGTGGGCGGTTGGGTGGGATCGGTGACGCCGTGGTTGGTCGAGCCGATTCTGCGCATCGCTCACGGCGCGGCGGCCTTGCCGGGCTCCGCCCAAGCCTGGCCGGCCGAGCCATTCAGCCTAGTGGCCTTGGGTTTGGTCTGTCTGGTCGTGGCCGGGTTGATGCCCTCTGTCCTGTCACGTTGGTCAGTCACGTTGGCACTGGCAGTGGTTCTGGTGGTGGCGGTGCTGCGGCCGCCGCCGTCGCCCGGCTGGCCGCCGGACTCCTGGGCGCTGGTGGCCTGCGATGTTGGCCAGGGCGACGCCGTGGCCGTGCGCGTCAGTCAGGAACAGGTGTTGCTGATCGATATCGGTCCGCCGGCGGCCGGTTTGCCGGCTTGTCTGCGATCACTGGGAGTTGAACAGGTGCCGCTGGTCATTCTCAGCCATCTCCACGCCGATCACGCCGGTGGTTTGGCTGAACTGGTAGCGGCCTGGCCGGTCGGGTCGATTGCCGTCAGCGCTGCCGACGCCGACGATCCCGCACTCGACGTGGCTCGGCAACGGGGGATCGAGATCACTGCTGTCCAACCTGGATCAACCATCACGTTGGGCGAAGCCGTCGTCGAAGTTGTAGCCGGGACGGCAACACCGGGCGCCGCGGCCAGTGACGGGGAGGAATCAAGCGCCGAGAATGACGCTTCGCTCGTCACCCGGGTCACATCCGGTGGGGTCTCGGTCCTAGCCACCGGCGATCTCGAAGTCGCCGGCCAGATCGCCGCCCAGTCGAGTCAGGCCGATCTGACGGCCGATGTTCTCAAAGTGCCACATCACGGCTCGGCTCGCCAAGACCCCGAGTTCCTGGCCGCGACCGGCGCCCAAATCGCTCTCATCAGCGTCGGCCTCGACAACAGTTACGGTCACCCGGCCGAGTCGGCCTTACGCCGCCTGACCAGCCTGGGAATGACGATCGCCCGAACCGACGAACACGGTGCCATCGCCATCCGCCGCGCCAACGGTGTCCTCACGATCACGAGCCAGCGGTGAAATCAGCGGGCAACGGGCGTTCGTTTATTGGCCACGTAGGCGTGTAATCGTCAAAACGGCGCGCTCCAGGGCGTAGTCCGGGTCTCCGGCCGCGCCCTTGATATCGGCATCGGCCTGGGCTACGACCCGGATCGCCCGGGCCACAGCCGGTTCGCTCCAGGGCCGGGCTTGGCGGGCGATCTGGTCGACTTTCCAACTCGGGGCCCCGATCAGGGAGGCTAGATCACGGGGTCGCGGTTGCTGCCGCGTGGCCGCTAAATATTGCCCCAACTGGCGCAGGCTATTAGCCAAAGCCGAAGTCACCATGACATGGGCCGTCCCACTGGCCAGTGCCCAGCGTAGTTTGACGAGGGCCTGACCAGTCCGCCCGGCCAGACAGTCGTCGGCCACGGCGAAGCTCGTGATCGTGGCCCGGCCGGCGAAATAGCGTTGGACCTGTTGGCTCGTGATGGTCGCGGTTTCGGCGTCGGCCAACAACTGGTCAACGGCTGCGGCCAGAGCCCGGGTGTCGTGTCCGACAGCGTCAACCAGTTGTTGGGCGGCCGGGGCCTCAATCGAACCGTGGGCGGCCACAGCCTCGGCCCGGACGAAATCCGCCAATTGCCTCGGTTTCAGGGCCGGGCAATCAATCACCAAGCCAGCCCCGGATTTCAGCTGTTCGAGCGTCTTCTTGCCGCTGACACCGCCACCGTGCTGAACAATCAGAGCCACAAAATCGGGCAGGTCAGCCGCCACCGCGACGAGCGCGGCCGCCAGTTCTTTCGGCAGTTTCTCCAACCCCGTGATGACAGCGATCGTGTTGGCGGCGAAGAGGTCGGCTCCCGTCATCTCCTGGAGTTGGCCGAGCGTCAGCGACTCGGCCGCCACCGTCGTCAGCGAAGCCTCCGGTTCAACCGCCCGCAGCGCGGCCACTTGCTGGGCCACCGCCCGTTCGGCCAAAAACGATTCCGGTCCGGTCACCACCGTGACCGTCCCGAACCGGGCCGATTTGCCTGCCATGCCCCCAAGGATGCCACGGCCGGCTGACAGCCCAGTGCCGTCAGCTGCCGCGAACACGTAACTTTCTTGACGGAGAAAACTCTTAGACGCGACAGACCACTAGGTCAGTCAGCGTCCGTCAGAACAGTTAAACCGAGGTCTCGGGCGACTTTGGCTTGGCGCTCGTCAAACGTGACCACGCTGGCCGACCGTTGAGCAGCCGCCACCACGGCACAGCAATCAGGCAGCTTCAGCCCCGTTTCGCGCCGCATCCGACCAAGCTGGCGAGCGTGCGACGCCTCCAGCGTCAAGATTTCGAGGCGTAGGTTCTGGGCCAGAAAGTCGGCCAAAGAATCCGCTTCGGCATCACTGCGAGCGCCAACGAATAACTCGGCCAAGTTGATGGGATGGATCACTAACTGCTCGGTGCTGTGAGCGGTCAGGATGGCCACGGCGGTGGCGTGATGAAAATCGGACGGTTCCAAGAAAGCGATCAGGAAACTGGTGTCGCAGACGATCAATCCCAGTCCTCATCTCGTTGCCGACGCAGGAAACCGGGCGGGAAGAGACCGGCGAAGCGGCCGCTATCGACCTCGTTGATCGCGTCCAACCGTTGCTGACGCAGCGTGTCATCCTCCGCTTCGATGGCCGCTGTGCCTTTGGCAACCAGCCGGGCCAGTTTGGCGGCCTTGGAATCATTCGGCCACCGGGAGGCGGCGACCGCGAGCGAATGCTCGACTTCGGGGGTCTCGATCAGACCGATGCGCTTCAGTGTGGTGGGCATGAAGTCGAGTGTAACACCTGGTGCCACACTCGTCGGTGAAGTCGTTCTAGCGCCCCTTCTCCACTTGATCTATAGGCTGATCACTAGTGCTTTGTCGCGTCTTAGATGGCGTGTGATGCGATTGCGTGTGATTCGTGCTGGCCGGTGAGGTGGCCAACAAGGCGGCGGAGGAGCCAGGAGCGGATCTATTTGGCGAAGACAACGCGGCTGAAGCCCCACCGGGGGCCGCGAATACGTCATCAGCAACGCGACGGAGCGTTAGGAGATTCACTATGAGAAATGATCGTTCCCATCGGTGGCTATCGTTTCTGGTGATCATCCCAGCGGTGGTCGCTCTCAGCGGTTGTGGCACTGATGAAACCTCGTCAACGGTGACGGCAGCGGACAGTGCGACGGTTGAAACGGGCAGTGTGACAGTTGAAACGGTGGGGGCGACGACCAGGACGTCTGAGCCGTCTCCCGTGGTCATGACCCTGGCGAATCAAGCCTCACTGATGCAGGATTACGCGACCGTGGCGGAACTGGCCGATGACCCGGCGGTGGAAGCGGTGGTCCGGGGCGAAGTGACGGCTTACCAGGATGTTTACGCTGATCTGTCCGTCCAGCGGCTGCTGACCGTGCGCGTGGCGGTGCTGCCCGCGCTGTACGCCGCCGTGCAGGCGTATGGAAGAATAGAACT
>JAISGZ010000133.1 GCA_031262845.1 Propionibacteriaceae bacterium
CACCGGACGGTAAGCGCAGCGTGGCGTAAGTCCCTTCGCGGGCCACCAATTGAATGGCAGCGCCGGCTGACCGGCCCAGTTTGGCGCCGCCACCCGGCCGCAGCTCGACCGCATGGACGGTCGTACCGACGGGGATGTGGCGCAGGGACAAGTTATTGCCGGGGCGGATATCGGCCTGATCACCGGCTTCGACCTGATCGCCTTGACGCAAGTCACGGGGGGCGATGATGTAGCGCTTCTCGCCATCGGCGTAGTGCAGCAGGGCGATCCGAGCCGTCCGGTTCGGGTCATATTCGATGTGAGCGACCTTGGCCGGCACACCGTCCTTGTCGTAGCGCCGGAAGTCGATCAAGCGGTAAGCCTGCTTGTGACCACCACCGATATGTCGAGTTGTGATCCGACCAGAGTTGTTGCGGCCGCCGGTTTTCGGCTTCGGCGCAACCAAAGACTTTTCCGGGTAGGAGCGCGTGATCTCGGCAAAGTCGGAGACCGACGAACCACGCCGGCCCGGCGTTGTCGGCTTGTATTTGCGAATAGCCATAGTTTCTCTCCTCTGCCTAGACCCCGGCCTGGCCGAAGATGTCGATCCGTTCGCCGTCAGCAATCGTCACGATGGCTCGCTTCGTGTCGGGGCGGCGGCCCATCCCCCACCGGGTCCGGTGTTGTTTCCCGGCTCGATTGGCGGTGTTGACGCCGAGTACGTGAACGCCGAAGACCTTCTCGACCGCGATCTTGATCTCGGTCTTATTGGCTGAGGGAGCGACGATGAAGGTGTATTTGTTTTCGTCGATCAAGCTATAGCTCTTCTCCGACACCACTGGTGCCAGCAAGATGTCGTGCGGATCCTTGATCTTGAGTGGTTGGCTCACCGGGTCTCCTCCTTTGCCGACTGGCCGAAGCCAAACCGGGCTAGGTATTCCGTCAAGGCGGCCTGCGTGAAAATGACGGTCTGATTGACCAAGACATCGTAGGCGTTGAGTTGATCGACGGCGATTGGATGAACCGTCACAACGTTGCGCAGGGACATCCAGGCGACATCTTCCGACCGGCTCAGAACCACGATGGCAGTCGTGTAATCAGCCACCGCGCTGAGGGCTTTGAGGGCCTTCTGGGTTGACGGCGTCTGACCGTCGACGAGCTGATCGACGACCACGACCCGGCCGTCCCGCATCCGATCGGACACGGCGCCGCGCAGAGCGGCGGCAATCATCTTCTTGTTCGTCCGCTGGGCGTAAGACCGCGGTTGCGGCCCGTGAACCGTACCGCCACCAGTCCATTGGGGCGCCCGGCGTGATCCCTGACGGGCCCGGCCGGTGCCTTTTTGGCGCCACGGCTTCTGGCCACCGCCGGAGACTTCGCCCCGGGTCTTGGTGGCGTGTGTGCCCTGACGAGCGGCGGCCTGCTGAGCGACCACGACTTGGTGAATCAAGGGGATATTGGCGGGCGCATCAAATAGCGCCGCCGGCACCTCGATCGAACCGGTCTTCTGACCGGAAGCCGAGAAAACCTCAAGCGACATTGAATCGGTCATATCGATCAGCCCCTCTTGACCGCGGTTTTGATAACGACCAAGCCGCCGGTCGGACCCGGCACGGCGCCTTTGACCAGGATCAGGCCCCGGTCGGCGTCGACGGCGTGAACCTTCAAGTTCTGAATCGTTTGGCGATTGACACCCATCCGGCCGGCCATCCGCAGCCCCCGGAAAATCCGGGACGGCGTCGCACATTCACCGATCGAACCTGGTGAGCGGTGCTTGCGATGGACACCGTGGCCAGCCCCGAGGCCGGAGAAACCGTGTCGCTTCATAACACCGGCGGTGCCCTTACCCCGAGTCACGCCGATGACATCGACGACATCTTGGGCAACAAAAACCTCGGCCGTGATTTCTTGGCCGAGGCTGTATTCAGCAGCGTCCGCGGTCCGCAGCTCCATGAGATGACGACGCGGCGTAACGCCGGCTTTCTCGAAATGGCCTTGGGCCGGCTTCGTCACCTTCTTGGCTTTGACAGCGCCAAAGGCGAGCTGGACCGCCGAATAGCCATCAATTTGAGGGGTCCGGACCTGGGTCACCACGCAGGGACCAGCCTGGACCACGGTTACTGGCACGACCTTGTTGTTGTCATCCCAGACCTGAGTCATCCCGAGCTTCGTGCCGAGGATGCCTTTCACATTACGTTCAGTCATCAGTCAACCTCAGGGGAGCTTGATCTCAATGTCGACACCAGCCGGCAGATCCAGCCGCATCAGCGAGTCGACAGTCTTCGGAGTCGGATCGAGGATGTCGATCAGACGTTTGTGGGTCCGCATTTCGAAATGCTCCCGCGAGTCCTTGTATTTGTGCGGAGACCGGATCACGCAGTACACGTTCTTCTCCGTCGGCAGCGGCACTGGGCCGGCCACCTTCGCACCAGTTCTGGTCACCGTGTCGACGATCTTGCGCGCCGACGAATCGATGACCTCATGGTCATAGGCCCGCAGCCTAATGCGAATCTTCTGACTCGCCATGGGCGTTCCTTCCTGCCTCATCCAGTTCTCCGGATGTTCCCAGGAGACCGGCTGATCTCCCTGTCACTCCGCCCCACGGTGTCGGGCGTGTCGGTCTTGTGAGACCGCACTCGACCAAGCTCTGGAGCTTTAGTGGGACCGGCTCCCGGCTCAGGTGGCGAAGCCTCCAGTTGGCACCACGGGACGTGGACCAAACTGGCGCATCACAGATGCGACCCCTGCCGGAGCAACCCCGGCATCTTTCCACGGAATTTCATTCGATGCAAATCCCGCCGCCGGATTGCGGTGGGTTCAGCCACCACGCCTGGGCTCCCATCCCGGCTGATCGCCCGGATGATTCCAGACCAGTAGTTCACCGGCCACGCCTG
>JAISGZ010000142.1 GCA_031262845.1 Propionibacteriaceae bacterium
AGATGGACTACCTCCGCGAAGGGATCGGTTTACGTTCGATGGCTTCGCGCGATCCGCTGGTCGAATACCAGCGCGAGGGCGCCGGCATGTTCGCCACCATGATGGATTCGGTGATGGAGGAAGTGGTCGGCTTCTTGTTCCAGGCTCCCGTGACGGCCACCGAAGCCGCGCCCGCGGTGACCGTGACCGCCGAGACCGCCACCGAGGCCAAAAAGGGCCAGCGGGGGGGCAAGTCGAAGGCCAGTGGTGCCACCAAGCCGGAAACTGACGCTGAGGAGACCGAAACCAAGCCCCGGTCGGCGCTCGATGCCGAAGCCGCCGCCGCTCGCTCGGAGTTCCACGTCACGGCCAAGGGTTTGGCCGCCTCGTCCAGTTCCGTGACCTTGTCCAACAGCCGGCCACGACCGGTCGCCAAAGCCGAAACCACCGATCTGCGGTCAACTCGGCCAGGGGCGGCTGGGCGCCGTAATCAGGGGAAGAAAAAGCGCAAGTAAAAGTGTCCCCTGTGGATGATGGCAAGTGTTATCCACAATCAGGGCGCTGAGCGACCAAAAGGCCAGTCGGCAACCCATAGTCAGTTCATGATGACTTGGCGTGACGCGGCCGCTGATATGTTCCTGGGAGCGACTTGCCCGGGTTGCCAGCGCCCCAGTTGGCGGCTCTGTGACGACTGCCGAGCCCAGTTGGCGGCCTACCCAGCCGAACTCCATAACAAATCCGCCTTGTCCGGCTTACCTCATTGGGCTGGTGCTCCATTTGCCGGTTTGGCCGGTCACCTGGTGACCGCCGCCAAGGACCGCCGGCGCTGGGATGTCATTCCTCATTTGGGGGCCCGGCTGGCCACCGCGGTCGTCGAATTGCTGGCCTCGGTGCCGTGGTTGGAGCCGATCTGGCTGACGCCGATCCCGTCGGCGCCGAGCGCGGTTCGCCGGCGTGGCCTTGACGTCAGCTGTCGTTTGGCGGCCAGCGCCCAAGGCTTTCTCCGCCAGGCCGGACTCGACTGCCGGACTCAGCGCTGGTTACGACTGGCCCGACCAGTGGCCGACCAGGCCGGTTTGAACTACCACCAACGTCAGCTCAACCTGGCCGGGGCTTATCGGCTGATCCGATCGCCGCCAGCGGCTGACCGCCAGGCTGGCTTGATTCTGGTGGACGATGTCGCGACCACGGGGGCCAGTTTGGCCGAAGGCTGGCGGGTTTGCCGCCAAGCCGATTTGATGGTGTTGGGGGCGGCCACTGTGACCGCCACCAGCGACCGCTACGACAGCGCCGTGGCTTCGGTCGTCAACCGGATCCAGGTGCCCGTGTTGCGCCAGGAAAAGACCTCACCGGCCTGATCGAGAACGAACAGATCACCATTCGCGGCCACACTCAAACTGACCAGCGGGGCGCTGCCGGGCCGGCCGACCACGTAGGGGGCGGTTAAACCGTTGATGTCGACGTTGTAAACGGAGTTCATATTCGACGGATCGGTGGTCGCGATCACACTGATCGTCGACTGCCCCCACCAGGCGACGTCGGTGACCGTGGGCAGAGCTAAACCGGCGAACTCCAGGGAAATGTCACGCCAGTGTTCGAGACTGGCCTGGCCATCCCGCCAAACCACCTGGACCAGCCCCAGCCGGGTCTGTCGCTGACCCTCACCGATCGTCTCGGCCACGACCACCATTCGCCGGCCGTCCGGCGCCAGCCGGAAATTTCGGATCGTCAGCCCGTCCAAAGCTGGTGCCGCCAGCGTCTCGACCTGGCCGGCTTGAGCCAACCGGACATCAGTTCCCCGGGCCGTCGCCGCCATCACCCAGAGTCGGCCCTGGCGGTCGAACTGCGGCCGCACGGCGCCTCTCAGCGCCAGCCGGTGCATCCCGGTTTGAGTCTCCAAAGTGCCGAAATGGACACCGTGAGATGTCACCACAGCGACCCGTTTCCAGGCCGAAGCGTCGACCGCCAGGCCGGTAATTGTCCGATTCCCCCACTGCCGGTTGCTGAACAGCAGACCGGTGTCGAGCCGGGTGATCTTTCCTTGCCGAGCGACCGTTTGGAGATGGATCGCCCGACCGACCACATCCGGATTGACATCGTCGACCGAGGTCACGGCCAGGCTGCCCGGCACTGACTGGCCAGCGATCACGATCGGCGGGTGATCGAGCCCGACGGGCTCGCCCTCGACCATCAACCGAACCGCGATGATGCCGGGGAGATGACGCAGATTGGCGGCACACAGCAGTGCCAGTTCGGTGGCCCGGGCCGCATCAAGGGGCTCGGTCAGGGCCAGCGGAATGTCGACCACGCCGGCGTCCATCTGGGGCGTCGCCGCCAAACTGATATCCGCTAGCCAGGCCGAGTCCGTAATCGGCGCCAACCATGGAGAAGGGCCGGCCAGCAAGGCTTCCAGGGGTTGACGCAGCCAGTCGCCATCCGGCAAATAACGGATGTCGGGCACCAGCACATCGTCCTGGTCGGCGAAGAAATAGGTGTTGACGGTCTGGTAGACGTCGTGGAACCGAGTCTGAGTCATCAACGAACCAAGACCGGGTGGCAATTCGCTGATCCGCCATTCGCCATCGGCCTGGACGAGTTTGAACTCGATTGCTTCAGCGACCTGTTCAGGGACGGCCGTATAGATGCCAGCCGAATCGACTTGACCGATCAACGACAACGACTGCAACCGGACCTGAGCGGTCTGGTGATCGAGCAAGGTGGTGTTGAGATCCCCCAACCCGGAGTAGACCCGGACCATCGCCTCGGGCTGCCAACTGACCGCCAGGTCGGCGGTCAGGAACTGCCGGGCGGTGGTGTAACTCGGCTCGTAATTCGACAGCGAAACCAGGAAACCGTCGATGATGTCAGCCGGCTGACCGCCTTGAGCCGGGCCCTCGATCGACACCACGACATTATCCGGATCGGTCACTGACAAGGGCCGAGACCAAGAAGTCAGTTCCGTGCCGGTGGGGATGACGGTGCAGCCGGCCAACAGCACCCCGGCCAGAAAACTCAACCCCAAACAGCTCACGATCATCACCGACCGCTGCCGCCAGCCACCGGCGAGGCGGCGGTTCATGAGACGACCTCGGTTGTCGTGGTCGTCACCTTCGGCAGGACGACGGGCAGATTGGCTGGCTGAGACGCGATCACGCCGCCGGTTTCACCAGGCGGCCTTAACGGTAGCGCCGGCTCGCCCATTGGCTGGCCCAGATGGCGCGGCCAGAGCAGCCGGAATTGGGCGCCCTCACCGGGTCGGCTCCAGGCCTCGATCCGGCCTTGGTGGAGCCGAGCGTTTTCCAACGCGATCGTCAAGCCGAGCCCGGTCCCACCCAACTCGCGCGGCCGAGCCGGATCGGCCCGCCAAAAGCGATCGAACAGATGCGGCGCCTGTTCGGCGTCGAAACCGATTCCCCAATCGCGCACTGTCAGCGCCACAGTCGTGTCGTTGGCCGCCACCCGGACTTCAATCGGGTGGCCGGCGCCGTAGACAATGGCGTTGGTCAACAAGTTCGTCAAGACCCGGTTGTAACGCCGGGTGTCCAGCGGTACGACCAAGGCAGTTGACGGCTCGGCGGCGTCGGCTTCCTCGGTCGCTGCCTGCGGGGCCGCGCCACCAGCAGAATCCGGCGAGGCGCCGCCGATCAACCGGATCGTCGACCCGTGAGCCTGGGCCACCAGTTCCAGACCGGTGATGACGTGCTCAGTCAGATCCACCAGATCGGTCTCTTCCAGACGCAAGGTTTCGGTTTGAATATCGAAACGGGAGATTTCCAGCAGGTCGATCACCATGTTCCGGGTCCGCTCGACTTCGTCCAGCAAGAGTTCGGCCGCCCGAGCCTCGAAGGCCGGGAATTTGTCACGAGCGCCGTACAACAACTCGGACGCCATCCGGATCGTCGTCAGCGGTGTCCGCAGTTCGTGGGACACGTTAGAAACAAACTGTTGTTGCATTCGCGACAGTCGTTCGAGGTCGTAAATGCGCTGGCTGAGCTGGCTCGCCATCCGGTTCATCGAGCGGGCCAAGCGAGCCACATCGTCATCACCCCGGACCTGCATCCGCTCGTTCAGGTGACCGGAGGCCAAGCGCTCGGCGGCGTGCCGAGTCACCCGGATCGGCGCCAACGTGATCCGGCCAATGATGAAAGCGACCAAGCCGACGCCGACCGTGATGATGCTGGCGGCCAAGATCAGCACTCCCCGAATCGTCTCCAACAACCGGTTTTCACGCTCGAAAGAGAACCCCAAGTAGAGTTCGAAACGGTCCGGACCACTGTCGACGGCGGTCGCGACGGCGTAGCCAGGAACTGTTCGCTGGTCGATGACCAGTTCGATCGGGGTGCCGTGCATTCGATCCGGCTCAGCTTGGACGCGCTCCCGCAGAGCGGTCGGAAACGACTGGTCGACGGCCAGCCCTGAGGTCGAAAAATCACCGTTCGTACCGTGGAAGCTGATGTAGTATCCCCCAACCCAACTCCGCTGGACGGCGATCGCCGCGACTTCGTAAATCTGTCCCGCGGTCAGAGCCGGTTGGCTGTCAGCCAGGAGCTGTTCAATTTGATTGATGGCCTGGTTGGCGTCCACTTGAGCACTCAGCTGGGCTTGTGAAACCACATTGTGGGAGACCCGGTAAAACACGAAGACGACGGTCAAGGCTGACAACAGGGCCGCCCCGATAGTGGCCCAGACGACCATCTGGGTGATCATCGATGACCGCCACCGGCGCCAGAGGGCTTGTCCGGGGCGGAAGCGGCCGGCTGCCCACAAAGTCACCAGACCGAACCAGCCCGGTAACCGACACCCCTAACTGTCACCACGATCTCGGGGTTGTCGGGGTCGTGCTCGATCTTGGCCCGCAGGCGTTGGACATGGACGTTGACCAACCGGGTATCGACGGCACAGCGATAACCCCAGACCTGACCGAGGAGCTGTTCCCGGGAAAAGGCCTGTTGCGGCTGGGAAGCCAGGGTCAGTAAGAGATCGAATTCCAAGGGCGTCAGGGGAATCAGCTGGCTTCCCCGGTGAACGGTCCTCAGGGCCGGCCGAATCGTCAAATCACCAATCGTCAAGCTGGTCGCCGACCCGACCGTCGGCCGCCGCAGACGGGCTTGGACCCGAGCGATCAATTCCTGGCGTTTGAACGGTTTGATGACGTAGTCGTCAGCGCCGGCTTCCAGCCCCAGAACCACATCCTCGGTGGCGGTTTTGGCGGTCACCATGATGATTGGGACACCGGACAGAGCCCGGATTTGACGACAGACATCGACGCCGTCTTGGCCGGGCAGCATCAGGTCGAGCAGAATCAGGTCGGGTTGTTCGGCCTGGAAGCAGTCGACGACTTGATCGCCCCGGGCGCACCAGCGAGTTTCGTAGCCTTCTTGTTGTAAGACCAACTGCAACATCTCGGACAGCGCGGCGTCATCATCAACCACCAGAATCCGGTTCGCTGCCTGCATCGTCATTTTTGCTTATTCCACCCACTTAGTGCCAGGTTGCTACCCGACGACCGTCATCAGACCGGAGCCCGCGAAGTTCCGCCTGAGGTGAGCCAGAGTCGTGGGCAATCCGTCTGACCGATAGCTCGACTCTACCGAATCACCAGCCATGGAGAAAACGCCGTGATTGTTCTTCGGCCGACTGTTCTGAGACCGCCTGGTAGCCGTCCAAGGGCAATACCCGTTGATGGATAGCGTCGATGATCGTGCTGACCTGAGGGAAGTGATCGGGGGCAATGTCCGGAGTCGCGATGATGTGATGACGGGCTCCCAACACCACCGGGGCGGCGTCGAGGACGTCGAAGTTCACCTCGGCCACCGTGGTCGCCAGATTGTGGAGGTAACTCCCCCGCTCGTTCTCGTCGCCGACCAAGACCAGCCGGCCGGTCTGCCGGACCGAGGCGATGATCGGTTCGAGATTGATCGGGTTGAGATAGCGCAGATCGATGACCTCAGCGGCCACCTGATGATGCTCCTGCAACTGATCGGCCGCAGCCAAAGCCCGGTAGAGCGCCGGGCCAACAGTCACGATCGTCAGATCGGAACCTTCCCGTCGCACCGCCGGCTCGCCCTCGGGCGTTTCGTAATACCCGATCGGCACGCCACCGGGCTCGAATTCCTCACCCCGGTCGTACAACTCCTGAGCTTCCACGAACAGCACCGGATCCGACCCGGCCAAAGCCAGATTGAGCATGCCCTTGGCGTCGGTCGGGGTCGCCGGATAATAGATTTTCAGCCCTGGCACGCGGGCCGCCAGACCCGACCAATCGGCGGCGTGGCCTGACCACTGCTGCCCGACTGTGCAGCGGATCACAAGTGGCACCGACAGGTGGCCGCCGGACAGCGCCCGCCAACTGGCGACTTGGTTCATCAGCTCATCGCCGGCCCGGCCCATGAGATCGGCGTACATGACTTCGACCAGGGCTCGGCCACCGGCCATGGCGTAACCGGCGCCGGCCCCGACGGCCGCCGCCTCAGCCACCGGCAGATTGAACAACCGCGGGTAGGGCACCAATTCGGTCAGTCCCCGGTAGACGGCGAAAGCACCCCCCCAGTCACGGTTTTCCGGACCCCAGGCGGCCAGCGTCGGGTCAGCCGAAAAACGATGCGCGATGGCTTCGAACAAGCCGTCCCGCAACTGGTAGAGCTTGAGTTTGGAGACTGGCTGGCCGTCTTCGTCGAGAGCCTGGCGGCGCTTACCGGCGATGGCCTTGACCCGGCTGTTGTCATTCAGGGGCTGCAACAGGTCGGGTTTGCGTTGCAGATCCAAGGAATCAACCCGCTGGTGGGCGAACGTCACCGTTTCGATCAAGTGCTGATCGGCCCGAGGAGAGGCCTCGTCATCGACCGCCCGGCGAACCACCTTGGCCAAGCGTTCACGCAGCCGCTGCCGGACGTCATCGATGGCGGCTTGGGTGGTGATGGCATGGCGGATCAGCAGATCGGAGTAGGAGCCGATCGGATCGACCGCCTGCCAAGCTTCGAGTTCAGCCTCACTGCGATAGCTCGAATCATCGGCCGGCCAGTGACCCGACAAGCGGTAGGTGACGATGTCCAACAGCGCCGGCCCGGACCCGTCTTCGAGCAGCGACCGCTTACGTCGAAGGGCGTTGGCGACGGCCAAGGGGTTGTAGCCGTCGATCCGTTCGGCGTGCATCGCCTCCGAACCGACCCCGGCGCCGAACCGGGCCAAGACGTCGAGCCCCGTCGTCTCACCCGAGGTCTGGCTGCCCATCCCGTAAAAATTGTTGAAGAAGGTGAACAGCAGCGGTGGCCGACCACCGGCTGACGGTGGCCAGAGTGACTGATATTGCTCCATCGCAGCGACAGTCACGGCTTCCCAGACCGGACCAGCGGCAACCGCCGAATCGCCAAGATTAGCCACCACCAGGCCTGGCCGATGATTGATCCGTTTAAACAAGGCCGCGCCCAAAGCCATGGGCGCCTGAGCACCGACCTGGGTGTTATTGGGCATCGAACCGAACGGTGGGAAGAAAGCCCGGGCCGAACCGGCGAGTCCGCTGTTGAAACCAGCCCGGCGGCCAAAGGCTTCGGCCGCCAACCCGAAGAGGACAAAATTCTCGGCCAATTCCTCGGCTGAATCGAAGCCGATGGCCT
>JAISGZ010000250.1 GCA_031262845.1 Propionibacteriaceae bacterium
GAAGGCGAGATCAGGGGACAGCGATGCTTGGATCCGGTTGCCGGCGGAACTGCGACCGCTGGCTGAGTCCCCGACTTCCCCCTGAAATGACCATGTTCCGAAGGTTGTGATCTGGTTTACAGCTTGAAGGTTTGGGGCCCTTCAGTGAAACTGAATGTTTGCACGATTTCTGTGTCGATATAGAAAAGCTTGAACACGGGGTTTTCGGGTGTCTCGTATATTCCTTTGATGCCGGGGTTTTCATCCAGGACGCGAGTTTTTAGGGCGATATCGTCTACAAAGACGACTTTGCCATTGACCGACACCACGGGCGTGAAATCAGCCGGGTAGGTGCAAAACGAGGCGTAGGGATTGGCTTGAAGTTGGGCGTAGACGGGTTTCGTGCTGCTGGTGCCGAAGTACGCCTTGTTCCCGTCGGAGAACAGATACTGAAACACGCGGGTCGCTACTTTCTCACCGTCCTGGGTGGCGAGGACTCCGTTGGGGTTAGCCTGCAAAACTGCTTGGTAATCAAACATAGTTGTTTCTCCTCACGAAACATCGTTGTGGTCGCTCGAATTGATAACAGATGACTGTCATTGTAGGTCGGTTAAGTTCAGATTTATGACAAGTTTTCGTGGCCGGGCGAAGCGAAGCTCAGGCACCAGCCACCAAACTGACCCCGAACTGTAAACCCCACTACGGCCGAGTGGCAGCAATCACCTGGCGCAACATCGGGCCGATCAGGGCGCCCGAGGCCATATCGGTCGCCGCCACAGGGGCGGATTCGATGAAGACCGCCACCACGACGTCGGGGTCGGTGGCGTAAGCGACGTACCAGGAATACGGTGGCTGCCCGACTTCCCACTCGGCGGTGCCGGTTTTACCACCCATGTTGACGCCGGGCAGGTTGGCGGCCGTGCCCGTACCCCACTGGACGACGCCGCGCATCATGTCGGCCAGGGCAGCGGCGTCGGGCGCCGACATGGCTTGGCTGGCGGCGGCTTCGTGTTGGTAGAGGACGGTCTGATCGGTCGCCACAACGCGGTCGACGACGTACGGCTCCATCAGCACGCCGTCGTTGATGATGGCCGCCACCACCAGCGCCATCTGCAGCGGGCTAGCGGCGATCTCCCACTGGCCCATGGCCGACATCATGATCTGGGCCTCGTCCGGCGTTGACGACACCAGGCTGCCATCGTCGGCTACGGTCGTGAAATAGCGGCTCGGAACGTCACCGAGGTCGTCGAGGTGGGTGGTGTTGAAACCGAACAACTCGGCCTGCTGTTTCAACTGGTCGGCGCCCAACTCGCGGCCGAGGTTGGCGAACGACGTGTTACAGCTCATCGCCAAAGCGAAGGCCAGGGTCTGTTGACTGTTGCCACAGGCCGAAGCGTTGGGTAGCCAGCGGTTCGAGTTCGGAAGCTGGATCGAACTCGGGGTGGCGATCAGGCTGTCAGGTTTCCAGCCGGCTTTGAGGGCGGCGGCAGCCGTGATCAATTTGGCGGTCGACCCCGGCGGATAGACCTCACGCGCCGCCCGGTTGGCCATCGGCCGATTCGGGTCATTGACCAGGGCGTTCCAATTCGCCTGTTGGGCGGTCAAATCGTGACCAGACAGCAGGTTGGGGTCATACGACGGGGTCGAGACCAAGGCCTGGATAGCGCCGGTGGCGGGGTCGAGGACGACGATCGCGCCCTTGGCGGTTCCCAACTGATCGGCCGCAACTTGTTGGAGCGCCGGGTTGATCGTCGTCTGGACCGTGGCCCCGGTCGGTTCGCGGCCACTCCACTGGTCGATCAGCTGGTCGAGGCTCTGTCCCGGATCGGTCCCGGCCAGGTAGCTGTTGTACGAGTTTTCGATCGCCCGCGTGCCGTAAATAAAGGAGTAATAACCCGTGATCGAGGCGAACAGGGAAGCCGCCGGATAAATCCGCTGACGTTCGAAAGTGTCATCCGGCAAGGTCGAGGGCACGGTGTCGGCGATCACGGTGTTACTGGCCAGAATTTGGCCGCGCTGACGGTCGAATTGGTCGTAAACGGTGCGGATATTGGCCGGGTCATCAACCAACTCTGGTTGGCGCACGAGGTCGAAATAGGTCAGGTTGCCCAAGAGCGCACAAACCATGAGCCCGGCGATCAGCGACACGATCCGGATTTGGCGATTCATGATCTGACCTCCGGTGGGACCGGCGGGCTGGTCGGAGAGAGTGTGGTCGTGGCCTCGGCGTCGGCGCTTGTGCCGTCGTCTGTGTCTGTGTCTGTTTCTGTGTCGATGCCGGCGTCAGATGCTGAAACTTCGGTGGTCATGGTGGCGTTGTCTTCGGAGAGCGTGGGGACCACAGGGGAGGGGCTTGCGGCCGGGGCCGAGCGGCCATTGAGGTCGGGGACCATGACTTCCGTCAGGTCGTCGTTGATCGACTTCGACGGCGTGGCTGGTGAGGACACGGAGGCAGAGAACGGGCGGCCATCGAGGTCGGGAACCACGATTTCTGTCGGGTCGGCGTCGGTCAGATCTGGTGGCTCGGCCGCTGGGGACACGGAGGCCGAAGCCGGGTCTGAGGCGGGAGCCGAAGTTGACCCGGACGACCCCGATGGCTCGGACGACCCGACCGACGCGGCGGTCGGCGCCGGCACCGCCACCGTGACATCGGTTTCCTTGACCAAGTCGGCCGGTACGGCCAGCAGCGGTGCGACGTCCCCATCGGCGATCCGGCGCAACTGGCGGACGTTGATCGTCATGGTCCGTTCGGTGGCCAGATCGACGGGAGCGTCGGCCGGGCGCCGGACCTGATGGCTGATGATGACCAAGAGACCGATCAACAACCAGTTGGCGATCATCGACGAGCCACCCTGACTGAGGAACGGCGAGGTCAAACCCGTTAAGGGCAGCAGCCGGGTGGAACCGCCGATGATGATGAAAACCTGGAGCAGAAAACCAAAACTGAGGCCGGCAGCGAACAATTTCGTGAAGTTGTCACGGGCCAGCAGAGCCATTTTCAAACCCCGGAAGCCGATCAGACCGTAGATCACGATGATGCCCATGAGACCGGCCAGGCCAATTTCTTCGGCCAACGACGGAGCGATCATGTCGTTGAAATAGAACGGCGTCAGGTTCGGCCAGCCCAGCCCCCAGCC
>JAISGZ010000169.1 GCA_031262845.1 Propionibacteriaceae bacterium
ACTCACCGTGGACCACGGCTTCGCGCAAACCCCCGGCCGCGGCCGCGATCACCGGCGTCCCCGACGCCGCTGCTTCCAAGGCGATCAAACCAAAGGTCTCGGAATGACTCGGCACTAAACACAGCACCGCTTGGCGTAATAACTGCGCCAGCTGAATCCGGTCTTGGGGTCCGATGATATGAACCGTGTCGCTCAAGCCCAATTCAGCCGCTAATTGCCGCAGATGAGCGCTGTATTCGGCAAAATCCGGCGAATCGGCCCCGGCGATCAATAAATCCGGCCGAATCAGGGCCGGTACGTGAGCCAAGGCCGCAATCGCTAAATCCGGCGCTTTCAAGGGTTGTAAACGACCGGCGAACAACACATAGCCGCGCCCGTGGTCGATCCCCGGCGGCAGATCAACCACCGGGCCCGGCTGAGCCGGCCGGAACATCTCACCGTCGACACCGGGTGGCACGATCGCCACTCGGGCCGGCTCGGCGCCACAGCGCTCGATCACGGTCCGAGCCTCGGCGGCCGAGATCGCCACCACCAAGTCCGACTGCTGAGCCAGCCAAGCCTCACCTGGTACCCGACCCGGTGATTCCGCCGGTTCCCCCTCGGACAAGGCCGAACCCGGCCGAGCCGCGACCGAGTGATAGCTCTGGACATGAGGTACACCCCAGGCCTGAGCCAGCGGCACGGCCGCCATGCCCGACATCCAGTGGTGGGAGTGGATGATGTCGTAAGGGCTGGAATCGGCCCCGGCTGAGGTTGAACGATCAGTGTCCGGGCGGCCCAGTGCGGCCAGCGCGGCCGTGAAGGCGGCGATGTGTTGGTCGGTGGCCGATTTGGCCAACCGCCGGGTCGGTCCGGCGGTCAGATGATGCAAGGTGACGCCTTCGGCCAGCGGCAAGCGATCGGGTTGACCAGGGTCCGAGCGGCGCGTGATGATCTCGACTTGATGGCCCAAAGCCGCCAGGGCTTGGGCTTCATGCCACTCGACGACGTTCATACCACCGGCGTCGCCGGACCCCGGAGTGTCGATCGGTGAGGTGTGAAGCGACACGAGAGCGATCCGGAGAGGCCGAGGCATAACGGCAATCTACTCCAGAAACCGGACCTGACGACCGTAGCGGTAACTGTTGTCCGCCGACGGCAAGGAACCGGTACTAATGGGTTCCTGACTTTGTTAAAACAATATGAATAGTTGAGAACCGGTTAATTTTTCCCAGCCGCCAGCGATTGAGAATAAGAATCTAAGAAAAACCTGATGATTCAGCTGAGAGTTCTTGCCGAACACTTAGAGAAAAACTCTAGGCAACAGCCGACCGATCGACAAAACTAAAGCCCAAGAGAAATCCGACGGAAAGGAGCGATCATGTTTTCACACCTCGCTTCGAAACTTGTCAATCTCTGCTGCAAAGTAGCTGATTACTTCACTGAGGATGATCAGCGCAAACCCGACTTGGCCGTCATCGACTGAGTTCAGGTATCGCCCCCTGAACTCCCCCACCGAAGTCGGGCCACTACCGACACGACTGACGCGATCGCCCAGTACGCCGGGTTGACTGGCTGGGTTGGCCCTGAATGGTGGCTGACTCAGCCAGTCAACCAACCTCATGGTCTGACCCAAAGCAATAGACTCCGGCCGTGTCTGTGAGTTTGACCGATCAAGTGGCCGCGGCTATCGATAGCAAAACCAAACCCCGCGGTTCGCTGGGTGACCTCGAAAGCTTGGCGGCTCGGCTCTGCGCCATCCAGCAAACTCTGACCCCCCGACTGGTCAAACCGACTATCGCCGTCTTCGCCGCTGATCACGGTCTGGCCCGCGAACCTGTCAGCGCTTATCCCCGCCAAGTCACCGCCCAAATGGCGGTCAACGTCTTACACGGCGGCGCCGGCATCAATGTCTTCGCTCGCCAACATCGGATTGAGGTGTTGCTGGTCGATGCCGGTGTCGATTGGCCGGGCCAACCGCCGGCCGGTCTGATCAATCACTCAATGGGTCCGGGCACAGCCAGTTCGCTGACCGGCCCGGCGATGTCGTTGGCGGTCGCCGAACAGTGTTTGACGGCTGGGGCGGCTGTCGCCGATGAGAACGTTGACCCGGGCTGCACGGTGTTGGGTTTTGGGGAATTGGGAATCGGGAACACCAGCGCCGCCAGCCTGATCGTCAGCGCCCTGACCGGTCTCAGCCTGGTTGATTGTGTCGGCCCCGGCACCGGTTTAACGGGTGCCGGCTTGGCCCGCAAGCTCGATTTATTGCAACAGGTTCAGCGCCGGCACGGCCGGCCGGCCACGGCGATGGCGACCCTGGCCAGCTTCGGCGGCTTCGAAATCGCTCAGATGTGTGGGGCGATGCGACAGGCCTGGGAACTCGGCCAGGTCCTGTTGATCGACGGCTTTGTCGCCACGGCGGCTCTGCTCGTGATCTGGGCCGACCAGCCGGCCATCCTCAACCAGGCCATCTTCTGTCATCAGTCCGGCGAACCAGGCCACGCCGGCGTGTTGTCGTATCTCGGGGTCAAGCCACTCTTGTCGCTGGGGATGCGGCTCGGTGAGGGCAGCGGCTGTGCCGTCGCCTACCCGATCCTGACCAGCGCCGTCAGTTTTCTGACCGACATGGCCAGTTTCGAACAAGCCGGGGTTTCGACCGGTGAACCGGAAAGCCCGGCTCCATGACCGAGTCGGCCAGCCTCACCGAAGCAGTCCCCCAGCCACCGTCCCGCTGGCTGACAGAGGTTCGTCTGTTCCTGACCGCGGTCATGTTCTACACCCGCTTGCCTTGCCCCGGATGGGTCGGTTACTCGGATGACCAGCTCAATCGTTCGACGCGCTACTTTCCGGCCATCGGCTGGCTGGTCGGCTTGGTCGTGGCGACCGTCATCGGGCTGGCTCAGCTGGTGTTACCGCTGACCGTGGCCGTGATTCTCGGCCTGGCGGCCGGGCTGCTGTTGACCGGAGCCTTTCACGAAGATGGCTTGGCCGATGTCTGCGATGGTTTCGGCGGTGGCCTGTCGGTCGAACGGCGGCTGGCGCTCATGAAAGATTCCCGGGTCGGGGTTTTTGCCGTCCTTGGACTGATCGTGCTCTTCAGTCTCAAGATCACGGCTCTGACGGCCCTGATCGGGGGCAGTTTCTGGGCTGGGCTGGCCGGTTTGGTCATGGCCCAGGTGGTCAGTCGCTGGTCTGTTGTGACGATCATCTTTTCCGGCACCTACGCCCGAGCCGATCTGACGAGCAAGATCAGACCGATCGGCCGCCGGATTTCCCGGTCCGGCTTAGTCGTGGCCAGCCTGTGGCTGTTACCGTTCGTGGCTTTGGCCTGGTGGCACCCGTGGTGGCTGACCGCGGTCGGCCTGGCCTTCCTGGTTCGGCTCGGGTTGGCCGGCTGGTTCAACCGCCGGCTCGGTGGCTACACCGGCGATTGCCTGGGGGCAGCCCAGCAAATCATCGAAACCGTCATCATTCTGGTCTGTCTGGGTTGGGCCGGAGCGGGCTGGTGAAACTGTGGCTGATTCGGCATCCGGCGCCGCTCGACGCGGCTGGCCGGTGTTACGGCCGCACCGATCTGAACGTGGCAGCGGCGACCGTGGCCGCCACCGCCCGGGATCTGCGTCCGCTGCTGCCGGAATCATTCGACGCCGTCGTGTCGAGTCCACGGCGCCGCTGCACAGCGCTGGCGGCCGCCCTGAGCGATCACTATGACCTCGACGACCGGCTGGCCGAACTTGATTTCGGGGCCTGGGAGGGTCAGCTGTGGGCTGACATCGACCGGGCGGCCTTCGATCAATGGGCGGCTGACTACGTTACCCGGACGCCCCCGGGGGGTGAGTCGTGGTCTGACGTGCAACAGCGGGTGGGCCAGTGGCTGGGCGAATTACGCTCGCAGCCGTTCGAACGAGTGGCGGTGGTCACCCACACCGGGGTCATCCGGGCGCTACTGTCGTTGGTCATCGAGTTGCCGTTGGTGTCGACCTGGCGAATCGACCTGCCGTTCGGCGCCGTCGTCACGCTTGAACTGGGCCCAACCGCAGAGGCGGACAGTTTCGTCGGCTTGGTGGCGCCGTTACCAACGCCGTGACAGCGGATTAATTGGCCGTTCGACGCCGTCGTCAGACTGGAACTCGGCCCAACTGCCGTTGCCCACTTGGTTGGCTTGGTGACGCCGTCGTCAGTTGGATGACGTCATCGGCCAATTCGGCCAACCGCTGATTGAGACGGTTGAGATCGTTGATGTAGCGGGCCGTCTCCCGGTCAACGGTCAGCGCCGGGTCCAGCCCACCGATGGTGACAGCGATCAAGTGGCGGCTGGTGTCACGCAACCAGACGATCCGTTCCCAAGCCACCTCGGTGGCGGCCGTCAGGGCGGCCGTAAAGCGGAGATTGGCCAGCAGATTCGAGACATCCTCCAAGAGCACGATGTCAGATGCTTCGACGAAGCCTGGGTGGGTGTGGGCGAGATCGGCCAGCGGTGACTCGAGGGTGATGAAACCGGCCCCCGACCGGCCCCGTTGATGAGCCGTCACCCGCCGGCGGCCGTCCGGATTGGCGGGGATCATGGTGGCGACGTAGATCAGACCGCCGCGAGGCTGAACCGGATCGGCCTGCCACTGCCGCGCCAGCCGCTCGGCGGTAGCACTCTTGCCCGACTGATTCGGCCCGATCACGAGGGTCATCATGGGCGAGCCTTCCTCGATAGAGCCGATGTTCAAACAAACCGAAGGTTACCGCCCCGGTCCGGATTAAGTGACCGGATCCAACGGGGACCGGTCGTGGCCCCTGCCGTGGTGACAGCTGAGCTAAGCGAACCCATTGCTACGAACGATTGGCCCGAACTGAAATACACACCTCAACCAACTCAGACTCGACCGCGCCAGATAATCCCTGGTCCACGGTGGGCATCCAGCAAGGCGAAGGAGGAGCCGGTAGTGGATCTACCGGCGACGACGACAACGCGGCTGGGTGCCCCACCGGGTGCCGCGAATACGACAATTTTTCTGAAGGAAAAATTCTAGATGCGACAGTCCACTAGCATGTCGGCGTGGATTTCATTTTTTGGATCATCGCCGGTCTGATCGCGGCCGCCATCATCGCCGCCAGCCTTGTCATCATTATCAGCGGCCGTCGCAGCTCGGCCCTTGAGGGTTCTGACACCAAACAGTTGGAGGGCGCCAGCCCGGCCAGTCCGGTTAGTCCCACCAGCCCGACCAGCCCCGACGAAGCCGACAGTACGGCAGTCGAGGCCGGTCTCACTCCGGTCAGCGCCGAGTCACCGTCCTCCCCGGCCAGCCCCGACCTGGCGGTCTCCCCGGCCAGCCCGACGGCCGATGTCACCAGCCCGGCCAGCCCGGTCAGTCCAACCGCCGAAGAAACCCAGGCTGATCGTCCGGAGCCGCCGCTGAGCCGTCTCAGCCGGCTGCGCCGCCGTCTGGCGTCCAGCAATAACGCTTTAGCCCGGGGTTTGGCCGCCTTATTGAGTTCCGACCGTCTGAGCGATGAAACCTGGGAGGACTTCGAAACCAGTTTGTTGGCCTCCGACCTTGGCGTCGGCCCGACCACCGAGTTGATCGACCGCTTGCGCCAACGGCTGTCGCTCGACGCCGTCGACGACCCGGCCCAAGCCAAAGCCGTTTTGCGTGAAGAACTCATGACCCTGGTCGATCCCAGTTTGGATCGCCGTCTGCACCTCAAGCGGCCACCTCAGACACCGGCCGTGGTGCTCGTGGTGGGGGTCAACGGCACCGGCAAGACCACCACCATCGGCAAGCTGGCCCGCCTCTTGGTGGCCGAAGACCAAACTGTTTTATTGGGCGCGGCTGATACCTTCCGGGCCGCCGCCGCCGACCAACTCCAAACCTGGGGCGAACGGATCGGGGTCGAGACCGTCCGGGGGGCCGAACGAGCCGATCCGGCGTCGGTTGCCTTTGACGCCGCTCAGCAGGCCAAACAGTTGGGTACCAACGTCCTTCTGG
>JAISGZ010000175.1 GCA_031262845.1 Propionibacteriaceae bacterium
CGAAGTGGAAATTCTCGCCCACCACGACAGTGCTCGGCTGCAGCGGCGTGAGGACGGCGGCCACGAATTGTTCCGGCGTCCAGGCCGCCAGTTGGGGCGTGAAATTAACGACCCGGACCTGATCTGCCCCAGCCTGCTCCAACAGTTCGATCCGGTCGGGCAACTCGGTCAGCAGTTCCGGACAGGCGTCGGGTCGGACCACAGACAGGGGGTGGGGCCAGAAGGTTACGGCGATGACTTGGCCGTTCTCGGAGGCGGCTCGGGCAGCCCGCAAAATCGCTTGGTGCCCCCGATGGACGCCGTCGAAATTACCGATCGCCACGGCTGGGCCAGCCAGCGTCATCCCTGACCTCCAGTCAACACGGTCTGGGGTCGGGCCTGACCCCCGGCCGGAGCGTAGACGGCGAGGGCTTGATTGTCCACTGAGATCAGCAGCGTCGGTCCGTCCAGCGCCAGGTCGAGCGACTGACCGTGGCTGACGCGGCGGCTCAGTTCGGCGTCCAACCGGCGGATTGGCAGGATCTGTCCCAGCACCGTGGCAATCGGCAGCGGCGCCAACCCCGGTACCGGCTCCCCGGCGATCAGTTCGGCCGGCCCGACGGTCGCGTGATCGACTGTTGAGGCGCCCGACCGCAACCGCCTCAACCCGATCAGATGGGCTCCCGTACCGACACCCTGGCCGAGGTCGCGGGCCAGCGCCCGGATGTAAGTACCGGATGAACAGACCACGGTCAGTTCGGCGTCGACGACGGGCACGGCGGCCGCCAACGGTGTGTCGACGGTCGTGGCCGTAACCGTTCCCCAGGTCAATTCCTCGATCCGCACTGGCCGGGCTTTGAGTGTTGGCGTTTGGCCTTGCCGGACGAGGGCGTAGGACCGGCGGCCGTCGACTTTGATGGCCGAGACCGCACTCGGAATCTGTTCGATGTCACCGCGCCAAGCGGGGCTGGCGGCCTCCAGGTCGGCCAGTGTCAGGTCAGCCGCACCACGGGCGGCCGTGATCTCACCGTCGGCGTCCTCCGTCGTCGTCTCGATCCCAAACCGGACTTGGGCAACGTAAGTTTTTGTTTGTTGGGTTAGGTAGCTGAGTAAGCGGGTGGCCCGGCCAACGCCACAGACCAACAAGCCAGTCGCCATCGGGTCCAAGGTGCCGGCGTGCCCAATTTTGCGGGTGCCGAGCAGACGACGAAGACGGCCGACGACCTGATGTGAGGTCCAGCCAATCGGCTTATCGACTAGGACAAAGCCGTCCGGAGCGGTGGCGCGGCGCGGTGGCTGGGCCGAAGTCGACGCTTCCTTGGGCACGACAGCGTCACGGTCAAGATCAGGCTGCGACGAACTGGCCTGGCCAGCGCCGTCAGCCTGATCAGCGGTCACCGAAGTCGCCTTGGCTATCCGGGCTGGCCGGCGAGGCGGGAGAAGCCGGGCTGGTCGCCGAAGCCGTACTCTTGTAGGGATCGGCTTCGCCGGCGTAGCTGGCGCCGGCGGCTTGACCGGCCACGGCCGCGTCACGCGCCCGAACCTGTGCCAGTAGCTCCTCGATGTGTGAGCTTTGCTCCGGCATGGCATCGGCCACGAAGACGATTTCCGGGGCGAAACGGAGTTTCAACTGCCGTGACACCTGGGTCCGGATTTGGCCTTTGGCCTGTTCCAAGGCCGCCGCCGCGTCCGACCAAGCGGTCGGGTCGCCGAGGACGGTGTAGAACAGTTCGCACCGATGCCAGTCCTTGGACAAGCGGACGCCGGTGATCGTAAGAAAACCGAGCCGCGGGTCGTCAATCCGGCGTTGCAGCATCTGGGCCGCAATGGTTTTGATCTGCTCGGCGACTTTGGCCGCGGTCGGATTCGCCATCGTTCTCAGACCCGAGGCTTCTCGACCATCTCGAAGGTTTCGATCCGGTCATCGACCCGAATATCGGAGAAGTTCTCCAACGTCAGACCACATTCGAAGCCTTCCCGGACCTCGACCACGTCGTCTTTCTCGCGCCGCAAGGTGTTGATCCGGGTCGTCTGAACGACCACGCCATCGCGCACCAAGCGGGCTTGAGCGTGACGCCGGATGGTGCCGGAAAGGACCATGCAACCGGCGATCGAACCGATCTTGGAGGACCGGAAAATCTGCCGAATTTCGGCCGTCCCCCGGGCAACTTCTTCGTAGATCGGCTTGAGCATTCCCTTGAGGGCCGACTCGATATCGTCGATGGCGTCGTAGATCACCGAGTAGTAGCGGATATCGATTCCCTCACGGTCGGCTTGCTCGGTGGCGTGCCCTTGAGCCCGGACGTTGTAGCCGATGATGATGGCCTCGGAAGCGGCCGCCAGCGACACATTGGTTTCGGTGATGGCGCCGACACCGCGGTCGATCACGCGCAGCGAAACCTCGTCGCCGACATCGATCGCCAACAAGGCGTCTTCCAAGGCTTCGACCGAACCGGCCGAGTCGCCTTTGAGGATGAGTTTGAGCTCTTCGCCCTTCTCCTCCAGTTCCTTGAACAACTCGTCGAGCGTCCGCCGCCGGGTCGCTTTGGCCAAAGCCGCCGCCCGCCGCCGGGCTTCGCGTTTCTCCGCCACCTGGCGGGCCGTCCGGTCGTCGTTGACGACCAGGAAGTTGTCCCCCGCACCCGGCACCGAAGTCAGACCGAGAACCTGAACGGGCATCGACGGCGGAGCCGCGTCGACCGTGTTCCCGTGATCGTCGATCAGGGCCCGGACTCGGCCATAAGCCGACCCGGCCACCAAGGAGTCGCCGATGTTGAGCGTGCCCCGTTGGACGATCGCCGTCATGACAGGACCGCGGCCCTTGTCGAGGTGAGCTTCGATAGACACGCCTTGAGCTGGCATATCGGGGTTGACGGCCAAGTCGAGCGAGGCGTCAGCGGTCAAGACGATGGCCGCCAACAAATCGTCCAAACCGGCTCCGGTGACCGCGGAGACGTCGACGAACATGGTTTCGCCGCCGTATTCCTCCGGCACCAAGCCGTATTCCGTCAACTGACCGCGGACCTTGGCCGGATCGGCGCCTTCGCGGTCGATCTTGTTGACCGCGACCACGATCGGCACGTCGGCTGCTTGAGCGTGGTTGAGGGCTTCGACGGTCTGGGGCATGACGCCGTCATCGGCCGCCACCACCAAGACCGCGATATCGGTTACCTGAGCGCCGCGCGCCCGCATGGCCGTGAAGGCTTCGTGGCCCGGGGTGTCGATGAAGGTCACCGAACGTTCCTCGTCATCGACCACAGTGTCCACTTGATAAGCGCCGATGGCCTGGGTGATACCACCGGCCTCACGCGCCACGACATTGGTCTTCCGCAGAGCGTCGAGCAATTTGGTCTTGCCGTGATCGACGTGGCCCATGACCGTGACGATCGGCGGCCGGATGACCCAGAGGTCGGCGTCGCCGATATTTTCGCCAAATTCGAGGTCGAAGCTTTCCAGCAGTTCCCGATCCTCGTCTTCGGGCGACACCACCTGGATGTCGTAATTCAACTCGACACCGAGAATCTGCAAGGTCTCGTCAGCCACGGATTGGTTGGCGTTGACCAACTCGCCCTGGTTGAACAACACCTGAACCAAAGCCGCCGGATCGACACCGATCTTCTCCGCTAAATCCGTCAGCGAAGCCCCCCGGCGCAGCCGGACCGTTTGGCCGTCACCAGGCCGGATCCGGACGCCACCAATACTTGGGGCCTCCATTTGGTCAAACTCTTGACGACGCTGCTTGCGTGACTTCCGGCCCCGACCGCGGCCACCGCCGCCGGAACGGCCGAAGGCCCCTTGAGTCCCTTGGCCGCCACGACCACCACGGCCGGCGCCAAACGGCGCCCCACCGGGGCCACGGCCACGGCCACTGCCGGGACGACCACGCCCAGCCGGCGGAGCCGCCGTCGTATCACCAGTGGCTGACCGCTTCGGCACCATGCCCGGATTAGGTCGGGCTGAACCAGCGCCGGCGCCGGCACCAGGACGACCGGGACGGCCATCGCCAGTCCGCGGACCGGCACCAGGACGACCAGCCCCAGCACCCGGAGCACCACCACGACCACCGTCACGAGCCGGTCGCCGCACGCCCATCCCTTGGGACGAGGCGTAAGGATTGTTGCCCGGCCGCGGCGTACCAGGCCGACGGACCGATCCGGGAGTAGGTGGCCGCGGAATCGGCCGTGGGATCGGCGGCGTCACTCCAGGAGTCGGAGCCGGCCGAGTAGCCGGCGCCGGACGTTCGGCCACCTCGGGCTCAGGGCTAGCCACCTGGGCTTTCGGAGCCGGCGGCGTGGGTGGAGTCGGCGTCGCCGCGGCCGCTGGTGGCGGGGTG
>JAISGZ010000176.1 GCA_031262845.1 Propionibacteriaceae bacterium
ATGGTCGCGACCTGCCGGAAGAAGATGCCGTGGACCCGGAAAACCCGCATGTTCGTGATCACGAAACGGTCCATGAATTGGCGGTGGTAGCGGTACAACCCCGACAGAGCCAAACCCAAGCCGATCAGGAGCACCAGGCCCGGTATCACGCTCAGGGACAGTGACCACAACATCAAGCCACAACCGGCGACCACGAAACTGACCGGACCAACCAAGGTCACCGGGTGTTTCAAGACTTGATCGACCACGACCTCGCCCTGATCGGCTAGCAAATAACGCTCAACCTGGGGCGTCAGCAGACTGGGACGCCGCTCACCACTCATGAGCCGGTCGCCAAGGCCTCAAAGAAATTGATCACGGACTGACCGGCGTCAGCCACTCCGTGGACAAAGCCAGCCGCCGTGTCGGGCCTGGTCACAATGAAAAATACGACAAAGGCCACGAGCACGGTGAGGCAAAGTTTCTTGACCCAACCAGGCATGGGTGACTCCTTCAAGCAGGGGAAGCGCTTGCCTGTCATCCTGCCCCAGGTCAGAGCCTCATCTCAGCAGGCACGCCGAAGATTGAGAGTTCAACTGTGGGACCTAAGCTAAGCCCATGAGCGAGTCAGACATTTTCCAATGCGTTGACCACGTCGGCTATGCCGTCACTGACCTGGACCAGGCCATCGAATTTCACACCCAGGTTCTGGGCTGGCGTTTACTACACCGCGAGACGAACACCGAACAAGGCGTCGAAGAAGCCATGCTCGGGACCGGTGACCAGTTGCCCGAAAACGCTCAGGTCCAGTTGCTGGCGCCGCTCAACCCGGAATCGACGATTGGCAAGTGGATCGCCAAGAACGGCGGCCGTGGTGGTATCCAGCAGGTTTGCTACCGGGTGGCCGATATCGATGCCGCCAGCGCCGAATTGATCAAGCGGGGCGTACGCCTGCTCTACGCCGAGCCCAAGATCGGTACCGGTGGTTCCCGGATTCAATTCATTCACCCCAAAGACACCGGCGGGGTGCTGATCGAAGTCGTCGAACCGGCGACCAGCGGTCACTAGAGATTTTCTCGGCTGTTAACACGGCTATCTGACGGCCTGGCCGGTCAACTTCGCTCGGCCAGGCCGTTTTACTCGGGAATCAGGACCGCGCAGACCACGCTAAGCTGTGGTTTCGTGCCTGGTGATGACCGGGATTCCAACACACTCGCCTGAGGAGTTGTTCATGAGCACGGACACCGCCGACACGGGTCTCAGCATCTTTGAAGACTTGTTCGAAGACAACGCCACGTCCGCCGGAACCTTCCCCACTCAAATGCGTGGCTACGACAAATCAGCCGTCGACGCCACGGTGCGTAAGTTAGAACGTCAGGTCGTCGATTTACGACACGCGCTGGACGCCGCCCAGCAAGAAGCCGCCGACGCGATTGCCGCCGCCCAAGCCGCACCGGCCGAAAGCCGCACCGGCGACGTCGACAAGCTCTCCGGCCACGCCGCCCAAATCTTGCAGGCTTCCCAGGCCAAGGCCGACGAAATCGTCTCCGAAGCCTCGATGGAGGCCCAGCGGATCACGGATGAAGCCCGTGACGTGGTGGCGGATCTGCGATCGACCGGCCAGTCCGAAGTCGATGCCCTGAAGAAGACCACCTTGGCCAATCTGCGGGCCGAGCGGGAGCGTCAAACGGCCGAGTTGCAGGCTTTGCTGGAACGAGCCCGGCGGGAAGCCGAAGCGGCCGTTACCTCGGCCTCCCGGAACGCCGAATCGCGCCAAGCCGCCGCCGAAGAAGAAGCCCGCCGGATCGTGGCCGAGGCTCATCACGAGGCCGATCGAATCCATCACGAGGCCGAGAAGGCCGCCACCGAGCTGAAACTGACGGCCCAGTCCGATCGGGACCAACTCGTGCTGGCCGCCCAACAGGCGATTGCCGAGGCCAACGAACAGAAGACCGCCGCCCTGGCCGAGATCCACAGCAAACAAGAAGCCGCCTCAGCCAAGTTGTTGGAAGAGACGAACCACGCCGCCCGGGTCCGGAAAGAAGCTTTGGACGAGGCCGAACGCTATCGGCTCGAAGGCCAACGGGAAGCCGAACACCTGCTGAGTGCGGCCCGCCGCGAAATCACGGACCTACAAGAGAAGGTCAGTTCCGAGGCCACGCGGCGTAAGACCCGACTGCAAGCCGATATCACGGCCTTGCAGCAGCGCAAGCGGGCGATTACCCAACAGTTGGGAACCCTCTTCGGAATCGGCGCCGCCGCCGCCACTCAGTTCCCGGAAGAGAACTGGGGCGACCTGCCTGAGATCACGTTCAGTGCCCTCGACGACCAAGAGCCGAACAACCGGCAGCGGCCGGCCGGTGGGCCGCGTCTGCAACGGCCCTCATCGCCCCAGGGCGCTCGGCCGACTGCCCCAGCGCCAACACCAGCCCCAGCGGCTACTGCCCCGAACTCTGCGTCAACCGGAGCCACGCCTCCGGTGCAGCCGGAAACCAAGCCGTCGCCCGATTCGGCCGCCTGAGTCGTTAAGCGGCTTAGAACAACCGCTCGTCGGAGTGGTCGATTCCGCGTAGTTCGTCGTAATCGACGACGACACAGTCAATCCCCCGGTCTTGGGCGACGACCTTGGCCTGAGGCTTGATGCGCTGAGCGACGAACATCCCGTTAACCTGACCCAACAACGGGTCGCGGCGCATGACCTCAAGGTAGCGCGTCAGTTGTTCGACGCCGTCGAGTTCACCGCGGCGCTTGATTTCGATCGCGACGTAGCCACCGTCAGCTGCCCGGCAGAGTAGGTCGACCGGTCCGATCGGAGTCAGATACTCCCGTTGGACGAGCCGCAAATCCGGCCGGATGACGGTCGGACTGGCGGCCAAGAGTTCTTGAAGGTGTTTTTCGACACCGTCTTTTTGCAGTCCCGGCTCAATGCCGAGGTCGTGATCGACTTGGGTGATGATGTCGGTAATGGCGATCTGCAAGGTGTCGCCGGACTTGTTCCGAACCGACCAAACCTCGGTCACGTCAGCCGGCAAATTGGCCTCGGGCTCGGGTTGACCGCGGGTCATCAGACAGGGCGCACTCATCCAGTTGAGAGGTTTGTAGGCCTTGTCGTCGGCGTGGATTTGAACCGAACCATCAGCCTTGATGATGATCAGCCGGGTCGCCAGCGGCAGATGAGCCGTCAGCTTGCCGGCGTAATCGACCTGACAGCGGGCAATGATGAGTTGCACGAGGTTAGGTTCGGCTGAAGCTGATACTGACGGCGGCTGGGTCGGTGACGTCGGCGGTTACCAAGGTCAGCGTTTGATCGCCCTGATAGCGCGAGCCGTTACTGGCTAAACCCTCGCCGTGGAGAGCCACCGTAATCGGCGCCGTGACCTGGAGTGGATCGGTCGCCGACGGCGTAAAGGTCAGTTGATCGAGGTTGCCGCTGAGGATGCTCCACGTGAAATCGTCGACTGTCGTACCGTCTTCGGTCCGGCTGAAACCAAAGCCACAGTGAGCTGAGGGGCTGAACGCCTCCTCCTCCAGACAGGCGTCCAGAGTCGCTTGAGCCGCTTGTTTTAGCGTCGGCAGAGCATCGTACACCCAGCCGTAGTTCAGTGGCTCGGGGTCGATGACATGTTCCGGTT
>JAISGZ010000073.1 GCA_031262845.1 Propionibacteriaceae bacterium
GTTTGCACGATAATTGTCGGTAATTCACCCCAGTGACGGTCTTCATGACTGAAGAAATCCTCGTCTAGGGCGACGACGTAGTGAACTTCTGAATTTTCGCTCAAGGCCACTCCCGCGTATTCAGGAATAGCCGTTAAACTTGACACTCCAGGAATGACTTCGAAATTCATTCCGGTGCGAGCCAAAGCCGCAGCCTCAGCAATAGCACCACCGTCAAGAAATGGGTCGCCCGGCACCAGCCGGACCACCTTTCGACCGCCGAGGGCGGCTTGGCGGACGAGCGTGGCCCGCGCCTGACTCGACGGGACCAGGCCCTCCGTTGAGGCCGATAAATCGGTCACCAACGTTTCTGGGGCCAGTTTGACGGCAGGCTGTTGCTGCACGAGGTCGAGTAGATGTGCTGAATTAGCCAACACCACATCGGCTGAATTCAATGCAGTGACCGCAGCCATCGTCAGAAGGCTAGGGTCACCAGGGCCCGCACCAACAAACATGACGTGTCCGCGGAGTGAGTCCAAATCTGCTGTTGGCAGATGTGTGAGGGAGGAGAACATGACACCCCTTAGTCCGGGTTTACAAAATATACGCCGCTATCGACCGGCGCGACGACGCTGAATTCGCGTCTTTTTCAGCAGCTTGCGATGCTTCTTTTTAGCCATACGCTTACGCCGCTTCTTAATAACTGAGCCCACAGTTTCCCTTTCTTCGGAAAACGATCGGTTTCACTAATGAAACTACTCGATCACCTTGATCAAACCCGATCATACCGTGACTAAGAGGTCTGGACGAATCTCACATTGACTCGCAAACCCAGCCACGGCTTTCCTCGCGTGGCACCAATTGACACCACTCAAAGGGCTTCTGCCGCGATCACCCGGTCTCCCGTGCGAACAGCTTTAGCTTGGCACAGTAACTTGACAGTTCTTTGTTAGTTGATCGTAGTCTTGGTGAAATCTTCTCTCGCTTGACCACCACATAAACCGCCTCAACTCACCACAAACATTCGTTACAATGGCCGTGATGGGTCTGGCCTTCTTGCGCAACCGCAAGGTTGTTTTCAAGTCATTTGGCCGCTTCGGGAGTCCCCGCCGACCCTGTCAAGTACACAATTAATATTGCCCTATTTTGGTGCCGATGGAGATAACGATTAAGTAACAGGGGGCCGTGGCCACGTCAGACGCTGGCTGTACCATCAGCCTGGGTTGGCGCCCGGTCTTGTGCCCTGTCGCCTCAACGATTACGGCGAACTACTGCTGACCGCATCGAATAGCTGGGATGCCGCCTTGTGTTTCTCCGACAGCAGGGCTGCCACCGAACCCTCGTCGAAGACCGCTTGGATCGCCTCGGCCAGCATCGGCGCGATCGACAACACCGTGAGCTTGTCGATCAGTTTCTCCGGCGGCAGCGGCAACGTGTTGGTGACAATGACCTCTTCAAAGACGCTGGCTTGAAGACGTTCGATGGCCGCCCCCGACAGGACCGGGTGGGTAGCGGCACCGATCACGCGGGCCGCGCCCTCCTGGCGTAAGGCCTCGGCCGCCAGGCAGATCGTGCCACCGGTGTCGATCATGTCGTCGACCAGCAGACAGGTCTTACCGACCACGTTGCCGACGACCTCGTGGACGTTGACGGTGTTGGCGACATTGGGATCCCGCCGCTTGTGGATGATGGCGATCGGGCAACCGAGCCGGTCGGACCACATGTCCGTGGTTTTAACGCGGCCGGCGTCGGGCGACACGATGACGAGATCGTCGAGCGGATACTTGTCCTCGACGTAGTCGGCCAGCAGCGGCAGGCCGTAGAGGTGATCGACTGGGCCGGAGAAGAAACCCTGAATCTGGGCCGCGTGAAGATCGATCGACATGATCCGGGTGGCGCCAGCGGCAGCGTACAGATCCGCCACCAAGCGGGCCGAGATCGGCTCCCGGCCAGCGTGTTTCTTATCCTGGCGGGCGTAGGGATAGAACGGGCAGACCACGGTGATGCGCTTGGCCGAGGCCCGTTTGAGAGCGTCGACCATGATCAGCTGTTCCATCAGCCAGTCGTTGACCGGGCCGGTGTGGGCTTGGATGACGAAGGCGTCACAGCCGCGAACGGATTTCTCGAAGCGGACGTAAATCTCCGAGTTGGCGTAGGTCTCGAAGCGGGTCGGCACGATGTCGCAGCCGAGAATTTGAGCCACCTCATGCGCCAGCGCTGGGTGCGACCGACCCGCGAATAACATCAAGTGTTTGACATCTTGCCGGGTCAGATCCGTCATCAGGCTTGCTCCTTGGGCTGTTGAGGTGATGAAACTGGTGGGACCGCCGGGTCCGGGGAGGCGGCGGGCGTTGTGGCGTCGGCGGCAACCGCGGCTTGAGCGGCGGCCAGGGCATTGGCTGCGGCGACCGCGGCGGCGGTGTTGGCCCGGGCTCGTGTCACCCACTGGGGGATATTGCGCTGGCGCTCGCGGGCAACGGCTAATTCACCTGGCCCGACCGGCCGCGTCACGACCGAACCGGCCGCCACGTAGGCACCGTCGGCGATCGCGACCGGGGCCACGAGAACGGAATCGGAGCCGATGAAGGAGTGGGAGCCGATCGTGGTCGTGGCTTTGTTGACGCCGTCGTAGTTGGCGAAGATCGTGCCAGCCCCAATATTCGAGCCTTCGCCGATAACGGCGTCGCCGCAATAGGTCAGGTGTGGCACCTTGGAGCCGGTTCCGATTTGGGCGTTCTTGGCTTCGACGAAGGCCCCGATCTTACCTTTGGCGCCGAGTTGCGTCCCCGGCCGCAGATAGGAGAACGGTCCGACCACGGCGTCCGGGCCGATCACGGCCAAGGTCGCTTCCGAGCGGCAGACCTGAGCCCGTTCACCGACCTCGACGTCGGTCAGGCGGGTCGAGGGGCCGATGACGGCGCCGCTGGCAACCGTCGTGGCGCCGCGCAACACCGTGTCGGGATGAATCTCGACGTCCGGTTCCAGCGACACAGACCGCTCGATCCAGGTCGTGGCCGGTTCGATCACCGTCACGCCAGCCAACATCCAGTCGCGGACGATCCGCCGGTTCATCTCGTGGTCCATCTGGGCCAGCTGGACGCGGTCGTTGACACCCACGGTTTGCCAGACATCAGCTTCGATCTGGGCCCCAACCCGGCCACCCAGCGAGCGCGCGTAACCCACCAAATCGGTCAGATACAACTCGCCTTGAGCGTTGTCAGACTGTAATTGCGCCAGACCTTGACGCAGGACCTGGGCGTCGAAGACGTAAATCCCGGCGTTGATCTCGTGAATCGTCAACTGCTCCGGCGAAGCGTCCCGGTGTTCGACGATGGCCATCACCTGTTCGCCATCGCGCAAGACGCGACCGTAACCCGTCGGATCGTCAACCAGGGCGGTCAGGACGGTAACGGCGTTGCCATCTTCACGGTGGGCTGAAACCAAATCGCCGAGCGCCCGGCCCGACAGCATCGGCACATCGCCGTAAGTGACGACGACTTCGCCTTCAACCTCGTCCAATGCCGCCAGGCCACATTGGACAGCGTGGCCAGTTCCCCGGGGAGCGTCTTGCACGGCCCGGACGGCGGTCGGCGCGATCTCGTCGAGATGAGCTTCAACCTGGTCTCGCATCTGGCCGACGACCACCACGAGATGTTCGGGCTGGACCGAAACCGCCGTGTCAACGGCCCAACTGAGGAGGGAACGGCCACCGACTTTGTGTAGCAATTTCGACTTGGCGGATTTCATCCGGGTACCACTACCAGCGGCCAAGACGATGACCGCCGCCACACCCGCTGACAGCTCAGCCAACGATTTCCTCCTGGGTCCCAGACAGATGAACGGACACCGAACTTCAGGCACTTTTGGCAATCCACGTTGCCGCCACGTTCCCCGGGTAGGAGTCGAACCTACTTCGCTAATCCTGATTCAAAGTCAGGCGGGCCCTGCCGGAAGACCAACCGGGGATCGGCGTCACGACCGGGCTTACTCTACTTGGCTCGCAGGCCAGTTTCCATTTCTCGCACCTCGTGACGTAAGAAATCGGTCCCACGACCGGGCCTTGGGGCCCACGATTTGAGGTCAAAGTGCTCGCCTGAGGCTCGTCTGAGGGCTTGGGGAGGCTTACTTGGCGAGGTCTGTGCGCTGTCTGCGGCAGTGGGTCGGTATGACCTCCAACTCAAGCAACTTGCAGAATTCCGACATTCGACACTGCATAAAAGCGACATCTGAGGCTGCATAAAAGCGACATTCGAGCTACGCCGAGACCTGTGAAGCCACCACGATCCGGGTTTGACTTCGGGAAATTCACGGATGTCGGAAATTGAAGTTGGTGAGGCAATCAGGTGGCGAACTGGATGACTTCAACCGTACGCTGACTGGCTGCTTCGATCACGATCATGAAGGCCAGTCCTGCCGTAACTCGTCGAGGTACGTCTCCGGATAGGCCCCTTGTAAGCAGTCTGATGTGGCCTCAAGGGTTTGACGACGCATCTGGGTGACGTAATCGGCCACGTCATCCTCGCTTGTGAACCCGGCTTGCTCGGCCTGGCCGGTCATTCGCTCACTCAGCCAACTGGCAGCATATGTGGCTGGGTTCATCAACAGCGCCTTGTCCCCGTCCCAGACGAACATGACGCGGTCGCCCGTGTCCACGCCAAGTGATTTGCGAATGTCCTTGGGAATGGTGATCTGGCCCTTTGAGAGGACCATTGCCGTCGCCACGATCTGTGTCGTCATCGAATCGAGTTTAGAAGGCAAATCCATAATTTTCCTAGCCGATCGCGTAGGCTCACGGCACTCAGAATTTGACGGGCTTCCGAGCTGTCTGGGGAAGTCCCCCCAGGAGTTGCCGAAGCCGTCACGGTTTCATGCCGTCGCACCATCGTGAACTGTGCTAAATCGACACTAGCGACTGTGCTAAATATGCATTAGAGACTGTGCTAATGTGACATTAGGAGCCGTGCCAAACTAACATTAGAGGGCAGATGTCAACCACCTATATTGCGCGATTTGCCGACCAGATGCTTGATGCTCTGATGCCGGAACTACCGGCCATCATGTTGACCGGGCCGCGCGGGTGTGGCAAGACCACCACGGCAGTCCGTCGGGCCGCTTCGACACTACGGTTGGACCGCCCAGAGCAGGCGGAGGCCTTTCGCACTGCGCCAGATGCGATCCTCGCCGCACAGAAGGAACCTGTGCTGATCGACGAATGGCAGAACGTTCCCGAATCCCTCGGCGCCGTCAAGCGATCCGTCGATTCTGGTGTTGGCGGCGGACGTTTCCTCATCACTGGCAGCGTGCGTTCTCGCTTGTCCGACCAGGGATGGCCGGCCACTGGACGTGTCGTTCCAGTCACGATGTACGGCTTAGCCCAAGCCGAAATTGAACAGGCTCCTGACGGGTCCTCAACACTCATGCGGCTGTTCAGCGAAGCCGAGCCGTCCCCGGGAGCGCTGACGGGCGCGCCGCAACTGACTGACTATCTTGATATGGCTGTGCGCGGCGGTTTCCCGGATGCCATCGGGTTTGGGGACTTGGCCCGAGCGGCTTGGTATGAAGGCTACGTCGAGCAACTCGTTCATCACGATGTCAGCGAACTCGATATCGTGCGAGATCCAACAGCCATGGCTAACCTCGTGCGTGCGGTTGCCTTCAACACCGCTGGCGTACCATCCATTGCCAGTTTGTCTGAGGCTGCCCAGATCAACGGCCGCACCACCCAGTCTTACTTGGATCTGTTGACTGCTTTGCGCATCATGGACCGCCTCCCGGCTTGGGGAATCAACCGCTTCAACCGGATGGTGAAATCCCCTAAGTACTACCTGACAGATACCGGGATGGCGGTCTACCTAGCTGGTGATAATCGGACCGGTTTGTTAACCAGCGGTACCCGTTTGGGGCGCATCATCGATACGTTCGTGATGGCGCAAATCCGTCCTTTGCTGACTGTGCATTCGCCGCGCATCAACGCCTTCCATCTGCGCGACGCTAATGGCCGCCACGAGGTGGACCTGGTCCTGGAAACTGCCTCCGGAAAGATCGTTGGCATCGAAATCAAATCGGCCGCCACCGTCAACGCCAAAGACGCTCGACACCTGGCGTGGCTGCGCGACGAACTGGGCGACACCTTCGTCCGGGGAATCGTTCTCCACACGGGGAACATGGCCTTCCCCCTCGGCCACAAACTGTGGGCCATGCCCATTGCCGCGTTGTGGCGTAGCCTCTAAAGGTCTAATCAAGTTGGAGTCGAATTGATCGAATATGCCCACCCTCGCTGCACCCTCAAATGGCAAGCAAATGGCAAGAGCCCTTTTCGCTATGGGGCCGCGCCCTCGACCCTCGCGGCGACCACAGGATGACTGCCCTATCTGGTGCCAGCTTTATGACTGGCCGCTTCAACCGCTCGGGCGGCTTTGACCGCCGCCACGATTGCCACGGCTTCCCAGACACAACAGGCGAGGAACAACACGCCTTCGAGGACGGTGACCGCGAGCGGATTCTGGCGCACGAAGATCAGCAAGATCGCGCCAACCGGAACCAGGGAGACGGCGGCGAAATATGCCGGGCGCAAACTGGCCTTGTGGGCTGCCACCCAAGTCGCTTGGCTTTTCATCGTTGACGCCAAACGGATCCCGACAAAGTGGTTCGGGTGGTTGATGGAACGGCTTCCCAACTCGCCAGAGATGATCGCCGCCAAAGCGATGAGGAGCGTGCTGACAAACAAGGTCACGCTGAGAACAATCAAGCCAAGTTCGTTTTCGGTCATCGTCTTACCGTTTTCCTCGAGGGTGCGTCTGTCTGGACCAGTCAGAGCCTACGTCCTGATCGTTGATTTTCAGGCGCAAGGCGTGGATTTGGTCTTCTTCGTAGAGCGCAATCGCGCACGGCAAATTCTCGGTCGCCAATTGTTGCTCTGCCTGATCGAGGAAATGATCGGCTGCCTCGGGATCATCATCAACGTAAGCGGCTACCGCAGCGCGAACCCGACACGATTCCGGGCCATCGTCTTGACCGGTGGCCTGGAGCGTTGTGATCTGTTCGAGAAGGTCGGGAATTCCGGAGTCAACACCGAAAGCCAACTGATTGATCAGCAACTCACTCAGCAACGTCTCCGTCATCTCGCTATCGGGGGTGGTCTCCACAACAGCGCGCATCGTGTGGCTGGCGGCGTCCCGGTCACCCAGATCGTTCAGGCGAAGAGTGTTCATCAAATCCAGCAGGCGCCGCATCTCAGCCACCGTGCCCTCGCCAGAGGCAGTCGATGAGGTGGGCCCGAACATGACATCCGGCATCTCACGAAAACGCTCACACTGCCACAAAGCATCCGCGAAAAAGGCTTGCCGCCAAGCCATCGCAGGACCATCTGGATGGCGCGCCAAATCAAAAACCATGAGGATATCCGCGTTAGCCCGATTTTTGACGGGGAAGGCTGAGCCCACTGATGCCATCAAACAAATCAAGCCAAACCACAGGATGACAGGCCGCGCAAAAGCCGGTAAATCAACGAGCCACACCACGATGAAACCTGCCACTCCGACAACGAAACTGGCAATAGGCCCGCCAAGGTAGTGCGCCAGGTAACGGGGCGGAGAATCGACACGTTTCGGCGCCATCAAGCAGAAACCCCAATAGCGTTCCCAAGACACGCGCCAGCGGGACTTCACACGTCTCAACGTCAGGCCGAGGACAGAAATCTGACTGAGGCGGCGGCCGTTAATCCACCCGCCGATCATGTGGCCGAACTCGTGGATAGCCACAGCCAGGAAAAGCAGCATCGCCCCTATACCAACAGCACGAGCAATCGCCACGGCCAATTGGCTGACGAATTCCCCCATTACACAGTGTCAGGCTTTTCAAGCAACGGACTGACTGAAAGAACCGTCACGATTGTCTCCCTTGCCCATAGAGAAGCACTCCTAAGGTTTCACCGACTTCGGAGTCGATCAGGCTGATGGTCCAGTATGTCCAAGGACCAACCCCGGGTTAGCACTCAGCATTGGCTCAAGGTCAAGATCCGTAGACGCATATTCGCTAGTAGCCCGATTATTGATGAAATCACTTGATTGTTGCTGTACCTTACGTAGCGCTGCTTGCAAGTCCGCGAATTCCGTGAACTGAAGATAACCGTGCTGTCGCCAAAACTTCACCTCAACGGTCTCGGGAATAGAATCGTCCCCGTACATTCGCTGAAGATTAGTGAAGTATCGCTGTTGATATGTGGAGGCGGTTAGCGTACCGACGCTGTAGAGATTAGCTAACTGACCTGCGTATTCCCCAAGTCTGTCATGAGCGAATCGTGGATCTTCAAGCATCGCAGGAACATCGACGTTGCAGGGGATTGTAAATGGAACGCAAAGGCCCAAGTACTCAAGGAATTGCGCGACGGTTGCGGTAGTTTCGAGCGCATGATTTGTGCTCGCGGTTACGAGTGGTATGCCATAGCGTCCGGCTAAACGCATAAGGTGACACCAATAGGCCAATCTGTCCATAAAGGTCTTGAGGTCACCTGACATCATCCCTGCATATACGGGCGTTCCAAGAATGATCAGGTCAGCTGATAACATCTCCTCCTTGATTCGGTCAAAATTGTCAGTTCTGTCTAGCGGACATCGACCGGCATTGAAACATTTTTCGCATCCGAGGCAATTACGGAGATCCCACTCAAAGGGTCGAGCAACTTTTAGATCGACCGGTTCGGCAAGTTGTGTCCGCAATTGATCCACAAAGAGATCGAGTAATCGAACCGTATTAGAAACCGGACGTCGCCGCGAAGCGACATAAGCAAATACTCTCACGGTTTACGCTTCCAAACATTTGAGTCAGTAAGACCACTCAGCAAAGCGAGCCCTACCCCACTCAGCCCTTCGAATAAGCCCACGTTGTCAAAAGCAGCGACTGCTCCAATCGCGTAGCGGCCGTGTTCCTCTCTACGAATGAGCATCTCTCCCAATAATGTGCTCATCCTCGGCAAGGTTGCGCCACTACTTTGAGCGCACACCAATGACAGTCCTGACAAACCACCCATGAGCGAGTCACTCACTACGTCTCGCGTCACGATGTCGCTCAGTAGACGGACAGGTTCTGAGCCAGAGGGTAGCAAAGAAGGTTGAGCCAAGAGGAGGCCACACAGTCCGTCCTCTATGCCGAAGGAACATGTTTTAAGAAAGGCTTCGC
>JAISGZ010000087.1 GCA_031262845.1 Propionibacteriaceae bacterium
GACGACATAGTCAACCTGGTCGCCCAGTTGATCGGTCGCCTTGCCTTTGCCCTCGTCACCCCACTGAGTGCCGACAATGACGATTCCGGGCATGATGTTCTCCCACCTTGACCGGCGCCGGACAGCTACAAATGGCCGCCAGGCACGATCGGATCGTGTCTTAGGCCGCTTCCCGCCCGAGCGCTTGACTGCGCTGACAAGCCGCTTCCATGGCATCCATGAAGGCGGCGGTCAGCCGATGCGTTTCGAATTCTCGCAGGGCGGCGGCGGTTGTGCCACCTGGGCTGGTGACACTCTCCCGCAACAGCGTCGGATGCTGGCCGGAATCACGCAGCAACTTGGCCGAACCGAAGATCGTCTGGGTCGTCAAGGCGGTCGCCGTCGCCCGGGGCAGGCCGAGCAGAACCCCGGCCTCGATCATGGCCTCGGCCACCAACATGATGTAGGCCGGACCCGAACCCGAGATCGCGGTCACCGCGTCCTGGTACTTCTCCGGCACGACTTCGACCCGGCCGACTGCCGCCAGAATCTGGCTGGCCCGATCGAGGTGGGCTGGCTTGGCGTGCTGGCCAGGCGACAGGACCGCCATGCCTTCGCCGACCGAGGCCGGTGTGTTCGGCATCACCCGGATAACCGGCTGACCAGCCGGTAAACCCGCCTCCAGAGTCGCCGTCGTGACCCCGGCCGCCAACGATACGACCAGGGCGTCCGGACGTAAGACCGGGCTGATGGTGCCTAACAACGCGGGCACATCTTGGGGTTTGACAATTATTAAAACAGTGTCGGCGTCACGCACCGCCGCCACACTCGGCAGCCCCGTCACGCCATAGCGAGCCGCCACTTCTGCCTGCCGCTCGGCCCGCTGATCGGTCACGGCGATGGTCGTCGGGTCGACTCCGGCCGCCAGCCAGCCGCGCAGAATGATTTCGCCCATGACGCCGACCCCGAGCACCGCGCCCATCATCGTGACATCACCAACTCCGCCAGTTGGATGGCGTTGAGGGCGGCGCCCTTGCGGAGGTTGTCGTTGCTCAGGAACAGGACCAGACCGTGACCCGGCGGGGCCGACTGATCGGCCCGGATACGGCCGACGTAGGACGGATCATTCCCGGCCGCCAAACGTGGCGTCGGCACGTCGTTGAGAGCCACGCCGGGAGCCTGGGCCAACAGCCCGGTGGCTTCGGCGGGGCTCAGCGGATGGGTGAATTCGGCGTGGATGACGAGGGCGTGGCCCGTGAACACCGGCACCCGGACACAGGTTCCGGCTACCGGCAAATTCGGCAGGTGAAGAATTTTGCGGGTCTCATCACGCAGTTTCTTCTCCTCATCAGTCTCACCCCAACCGTCGTCGACGAACTGGCCGGCCACCGGCACGACGTTGAAGGCGATCGGGGCGACGTAGGGCGTCGTGATGACAACTGAGCCAAGGTCGCCGTTGAGCGTCAGCCGGGTGGGATCGACCGTGGCCGCCGTCTGTTTCGCCAAAGCCTGGACACCGGCCAAGCCAGAACCAGAAACGGCCTGGTAAGTCGCGACCATTAAACGGCACAAGCCAGCCCGGTCGTGGAGCGGTTTCAAGACCGGCATGGCGGCCATGGTCGTGCAGTTGGGATTGGCGATGATGCCGCGGGGACGCTGGAAAGCATCCTCAGGGTTGACCTCGGCCACCACCAGCGGCACCTCGGGATCGCCCCGCCAGGCTGAAGAATTGTCGATCACGATGGCGCCGGCGGCCGCTACCTGGGGCGCGAACTGGCGTGACATCGTCGACCCAGCCGAGAAAATCGCCAACTCGAGACCCGTGAAATCGGCTGTGGCCGTGTCTTCGACCCTTACTTCGGATTCACCCCAGGGCAAGGTTTGACCGGCTGACTTGGCCGAAGCGAAGAACCTCAGTTCGTCGACCGGGAAATGCCGTTCCGCCAAAATTTGGCGCATGACACCACCGACTTGACCCGTGGCGCCGAAAATTCCAACCCGCATGAGGTGAAGTGTAGGGCGTTGGACAACGGCCGCTGAGGGCTGACGGCTGGTGACCGGTACGGTTGGGCCGGTCAGGGGGCCTCAGCCACCACATCATGAACATCAACCTCGAAGATCTCTGACCAGTCCGGCCAGGCGTACGCCGCCGCTGTCAGCCGTATCGGTCGGGAGTGTTCGCAGCCGCTGCCCGCTGTCCTGCTCCGACGTTGCTAAGCCAGCCGTCAGCCCGGTACTGTTTGCCCCAGTCAGATGACATCGTCCCGGGAGCCCAGGCTGGCGTGGCGACTGTTTCTACCCCCATCTACTCACCGTCAGAACGCTGGTGGTAAACCGACGTTTCCCGACTCCGGTCAAGCGATGGCCCGCTGTGGCGGACCGCGTGGCGTAAGTCGGGCGCGATTCGGCGTCAGCGGTCTGACAACCTCTCACAGCGCAGATACAGACGGAGAATCTCATGACGACTCTCGCCGGGCCGACCCAGTCAACGTCGCGCGACCGGGCCGTGGCCAAGCGCCCCCAGCGGACTGGCCAGCGGCGTCTGCCCTGGACCGCCGCTGGCTTGGGACTGATTCTCAGTGGCTTGTCAACCGCCGGTTGGCTGGTTCAAGCCGACGCCGCCGTGGTCTATCAGGATTGCTCGGCCGTCTGGGAGGCGATCGGCCAGCCGTTGTCGGTTGACGACCCGGGCTACAGCAGCCGTCTCGACGCCGATGGTGATGGCGTGGCTTGTGAGCTTGACCCCCGGGAGGGGAGTCGTGCTGGTGGTGGCGCGGTGGTTGACGCCGGGTTAGATCCGATTCCGGA
>JAISGZ010000145.1 GCA_031262845.1 Propionibacteriaceae bacterium
GTGGCGGTCGTGATCGAAGCGCCGCGGGCGGCCACCAAGAGCATCGCCAACAACAGCGCCGGCAGCGCGAACAGAATGTCTCCCAGGCGCAAAATCAAATCGGACAGCGCACTCCGGGTCATCCCGGCCATGACCCCGAACGGCACACCAACGACGATGGCCCCCAAGACCGCCAGGATGCCGACCGTCAGGGTCGTCCGGGCCCCGATCATGAGCCGGGACACAATATCGATCCCCATCCGGTCGGTCCCCAGCCAATGGGACCAACTCGGCCCCTGCAAGCGGTTGGCCGCATCGACCAGCGCCGGATCGTACGGTGTCCAGAACCACGACACCAGCGCCACGACGACCAGGCCGGTGACGATGACCAACCCGGCCAGTAGGGTCGGCCGCCGCCGTAAGCGCCGCCGGGGTCGGCCGGGCGTTCCGGCTTCGCCCACCAAACTCGGTCCGGCGGCCGGTGGGACGGCCTTCGCGATCGACGGAAATTGACTCATCGGCGCCGCCCCCGCAACCGTGGATCAATCGCCAGATAGGCCAAATCGACGAGCAGCGAGATGACAAGGATGGCGCAGACCAACAAGAAGACGATGCCTTGGACAACCGGCAAATCCCGGCTCGTGACCGAGCGCAAGAGCAGCGATCCGAGGCCGGGGAGCTGAAACACCTGTTCGACGATGATGGCGCCGACCAACATGGCGCCGATCTGTAAGCCCACCACCGTGACAATCGACAAGGCGGCGTTGCGCGTCCCGTGACGGAGCAGGGCTTTCCAGCGGGTCCAGCCAATCGCCCGGGCGGTGCGCAGATAATTCTCGGTCAAGACATCGACAAAGCCACTGCGGACGTAGCGCGTCAACAAGCTGGCTTGGGCGATCACCAGGGTCACGACGGGCAGGATCAAATGTCGCAGCCACTCGCCGAATTGTCCCCGCGGGCCGGTCAGCGGCACGTAGCCATTGGCCGGTAGCCAGCCGAGACCGACGGCGAAGATCACGACCAGCACGATACCGGTCAAGAACACCGGCACGGCCATCCCCAATTGCGATAGTCCCGACGCCACCAGGCCTTGCCAGCGTCGCCGCCACAACGCCGCCACGATCCCGATCGGCACCGCCACCAGTACCGCCAGCGGCATCGCCAACCCGGTCAACCACGAGGTCACCGCCAAGCAGGGCTGGATTTGGCTGATGACGGTCCGGCCGGTCAGATACGACGCCCCCAGATCGCCCTGGAGCAGACCGCCCAGCCAGGCCCCGTAACGGACGATGACTGGGCGGTCGAGGCCCCATTGCTGGCGCAAATTGGCCAAGGCTTCCGGCGTCGCGTTCAACCCCAAGGTGGCTTGGGCGACGTCACCGGGCAGGGCTTGGACGATCCAGAAGATGACGACACTGGCGATCAGCAGGCTGACGACAAACCAGCCCACCCGCTTGATGATCGCAGCAGCGACACCCACCAGGGTCTTCTTTCACACGACCGGGACTTGTTTCACACGACCAGGGATTGGCCGTTCCTAGCCGGCTGTGATCGTCGACAGATCAAAGCTCAGCGAGGCTGAATTCGCCGGAATTCCGTCGATCCCCACCTTAGCCACCACCAGATGCGGGAACAGGAAGAGCCAGTCGGCGGCCGCGTCGTCAGCCAAAATCCGGGCCGCCTGTTGCATCAACGGCACGTATTCGTCGGCCGGAGCGGCGTCCGCCTCAGCCATCAATTCGTTGAATTCCGGGTTGTTGTAATGCCAGTAGTAATCCGGGTCGCTGAACTGGACCAGATCGCGCGGTTCGGCGTGGTTGACGATCGTCAGGTCGTAATCGCCGTTCTGGTAGACCTGGGTCAGCCAGGTGGCGAAGTCGATCTCCTCGACTGTGACCGTGATCCCGATCTCGCCCAGTTGCGAGGCCACGACCTGAGCCGCCGCCGTGGCGTAAGGAATCACGGGCGTCCGCAGCTGCAACGTCAGGTCGGTTTGGCCGGCTTCGACCAACAGCGCCTGGGCTTTCGCCGGGTCGTACGGGTAGGTCTGGGACAAATCCTCAAAGTAAGGATCGGTCGGCGTCACCATCGAACCGATCAACAGGCCTTTGCCGCCCCAGACTGTGTCCATCAGGGCCTGGCGGTCGATGCCGTAGTTGATCGCCTGGCGGACCCGGAGGTCTTGCAACCCCGGGCGGTCGTGGTTGAAGCCCAAGGTCACCTCGCCGGTGCTCGTGCCTTCGATGACCTGGAACTTCGACTGGTCGTTGAAAGCGTCAACCGAACCGGGCGTCGTGAGATCGGAAATGATGTCGATATCGCCGGACAACATGGCCGAACTCATCGTGTTGGGATCGCTGTAGTAGCGGAATTCGACGGTCTCGAAAGCGCCGGGCTGACCCCAATAGGCGTCGTCCCGGGCCAGGCCGATGCGGTCGCCCTGAATCCAATCGGACAACTGGTAAGGACCGGAACCGGCCGGCTGAGTCGCCAGATCGCCAGCCGCCGGATCGACCACGATGCCAGCCATGGCGGTCATGTCGTAGAGCCACGAATTCGACGGCCGGGTCAAGGTCACGGTCAGAGTCTGAGCGTCGACGGCGGCCGCCTCGTCAACCAAGCCCAACGGTCCGCTGACATTCGAATTGGCGGCCGGCTTGAGGCGCTCGATCGAAGCCACCACGGCTTCGGCGTCAACCGGAGTGCCGGACGCGAAATGAGCCGCCGGATCTAGGTGGAAGGTGTAGGTCAGGCGATCATCGGATTGTTCCCAGGACGTCGCCAACAGCGGCTGGATCGCCCCCGTGTCGTCGACCTTGACCAAGGTCTCATAGACGTTGTACAACAACAATTGCCCAATGGCGGCTTCGGAAGAGGTCGAAAAGTCTAAAGTGTTCGGTTCCAACGTCGCTCCGACGACAAGCTGAGTCATGGTCGCGGTCGTCGCGTCAACCGTTGGTTCGTCAGTGGCACAAGCGGTCAGACTGGTTCCGACCACAGCGGCCAGCACCACTGCCGCCCCCCGCACCCAGGAGCGGGCGAGGTTCTTCGCACGGATCATTATTTAACTGTCCTTCGATGGGTTTTGACCGCACCGGACCGTGCGGCTGAGCAAGTCTAACGACAGAAGCTGACACCGCTAGGCGTTGTTTTTTTCGTGGACGCGACGGACAATAAGGCCCGGAAACTGACCGGGCGCCGGGACACTGAGGCTGGCCGGGGTCGGTTCCACAAGGAAAGAAGGACTCTTCGTGGCCTCAACACCACAGCTGTTCGCGATCAGCGATCTCCACGTCGGTCACCCCGGCAACCGTGACTTCATCCAGCGTCACCTGGTCACCGACAACCGTGACGACTGGCTCTTGGTACCGGGTGATGTCAGCGAGGACAGCCGGGATATTGCCTGGTGTTTGGAGTTACTGAGCCAGCGTTTTCGCCGCGTCATCTGGACGCCCGGCAACCACGACCTCTTTACCGTCCCCCAGGACCCGGCGCCGTTCCGCGGTGACGCTCGCTACCGCTACCTGGTCGATTTGTGCCGCTCGCTTGGGGTTCTGACGCCGGAAGATCGACCGGTGTTGTGGGAAGGGGCGACACCGTCGATGATCGTGCCCTTGTTCACCCACTACGACTTCAGCTTCCTGCCGCCAGGCGCCCGGACGACCGACCAGGGGCTGGCTCAAGCCCGGCGCCACGGCGTCGTCCCGACCGACCAAAGGCTGCTCCAAACCGATCCCTACCCGTCGCACCAAGCCTGGTGTGACGCCCGCATCGCCTACTCCCGCCAGGTCCTGGAATCGGTCGACCGGCACTATCCGATCATCGCCGTCAACCACTATCCCCTAGTCAGCAAGCCGATTTTCCTGCCCCGGATTCCCGAATACATCATGTGGTGTGGGACGACGCAGACCGCCAAATGGGCCAAGCGTTACCGGATTTCGACGGTCGTCTACGGCCACCTTCACGCCCCTGGGCGCAGCCAATTCAAGGGTGTCCGTTACGAAGAAGTCTCGCTCGGCTACCCTCGTCAGTGGAAGCGGCGTTGGCGGCGGCCGGGGTTGCGTTTGATCGACTGAGGTTGGCGGCTCAGGCTCTGGCGACCGCCAGTTGTTCAGCCACGACCTCAAGGACGTGGCGATAGGTCCGGCCAGTGGCCCGAGATATCCCCAGTTCACAAGTCCGGTTGCACGACACGTAAGCCTCGAACGGGCCACCCTGGGCGTCTTCAGCGGCTGCGATATCGGCGGCTTCGTGAGTCGTGGCGGATGCGGTCAGTTCCGGATGAAGGAAACCCCGGTCGCCGGCGAAACCACAACAGCCCCAGCGTGGTGGCAGATAAACCTCGTCCGCGATCAACCGGGCCAGCGCCATCAAATCATCGACAAGACGCAGATGGACGGCTGAGCAGGTCGGATGGACAGCGACCCGGCTCAGGCGCTGGCCGATCGGTAACCGGCTCGCCAGTTGCCGGTTCGTGACAGCCACGGCGTCGACAAAGGTCAGTCCCTGGTAGTGAGTCAGCTGATCGCCCTCCAGTAAATCCGCCAACCCGGTCAAACCGTGGGTACA
>JAISGZ010000023.1 GCA_031262845.1 Propionibacteriaceae bacterium
CGACCATCTTCCTCATCAGCTAGGGGGAACTCTGGACAGAGCCCAGGTTCCCAGGTAGGAACTTTAGGGTGTTACGCCACGCCGATTCGCGCACCGAAATGCAACTCGACAACGCGAGCCACAACGGTCGGGCACAACAGCGGCCCACTCTACCGGCGACAGGACGAACGGTCAAAATGCCGCCCCCGTGTTTGGACTAAGGCTGACTCGTCCAGGTCAGCCAACCCGACCTTCGGCCGACCATGAGTCGGGAAACTGCCGGTTTGAGGGGGCCTTGGCCGGAGGTCGGGAAGGATTGCTTTTTCCCGAGCCGCAGGCCAAAGCCACCGAAGCGGGGGGTGAGGGGGGTCTTCCCCCTCAAGAATCAGAGTCGAGGGGGGTCGTCCCCCCTCAAGTTGTTAATAGTGGACGACGACTTTGGTGCCGATCGGCGCCCAGTTGTAGATCCAGCGGGCGGCTGAGCCGGGCATGTTGACGCAACCGTGGGACACCCGGGCTGCCCAGGTGCCTTGGGCGCTGTTCCAGTCGGCTTCGTGGAAAGCGATGTCGCGATTGAAATAGCTGACCCAGGTGACCGGGGTGGCGTACTCGTACCGGCCTTCGACGGTGCCGGTGCCGCCGCGCATGACCTGGTTGGCGTATTTGAGGTAGATGTAGAAGGAGCCGTCCGAGGTCTCGTAGACCCCACCTCGACCGATCGAGATGATGAATTGGTTGACCTGGGTCGTGCCTTCGTAGGCCGTGGCGGTGTAGGTCGACTTGTTGACGTCGATCCACTTGGCACCAGTTGGCTCGTCAAAATTGGGCGGCGGCAGTTGCGCGATTTCGGTCGCCGGCTCCTCGTCCAAGGGCACGGTGTAGGTCTGTTGCTGACCGCCGGCCAGGGCCGACTCGATGGTGCCGATGACGGCCGCCGGATCGACCACCCGACTACCGGCTTCGCCCCACTCGTAACCGAGGATTTCGGTCGGATTATCCGGGTCGAGAACCGCCACGGTCGGCTTCATCGGTGTTGCCACCTGCTGGTTGAGAATCGGCTCCAGGTCAGTGACGGCCTGGGCGCTGTCAAAGCTGACGGCATAGGTGCCGTCCGGGATCGGTGTGATCTCGACCCACTGGGCGATTTCCGCCGGGGTCAACTGGTAAGTCTTCCGGCTGTAACCGCTGAAGCCGTTATCGAGCACGATCTGACGTTCGGTCCACTGATTGGCTTGGCTGGCGGCGGCCGCGGCGGCGGCGTCACCAAAGAGCGGTGGGTCGATCTTGACCGGCACCAGTACCCGGGACAGATCGGCTTGACCGGCGGCGTAGGCGTCGAGCGCCGCCAGCACCGGGGCGATGTCGGCGTGTTCCCCGGTCCGGCTGGGCTGGACCACAAAACCGCCGACGGCTGGGTCGAAGACCGGGGCGGCTTCGACGGTTTGGGCGTCCAGGGGAATGAAAGCGTCGTCGAGATGATCTTGGAGCATGGTCTGGTCGATCGTCAGGTCGGCCGGCGCCGGCTTGGTCCACCAGGGGTTATAGGTCCGCCACGGCCGCCAAGAGCGGCCTTCGGCCAAGGCGGCAGCGGCCAGTTGGTTGACATCGAAACTGATCCCCAGGTCCGCGATCGGGATGTCACGTGATTGGTCGCCATCGGTCACCGGCACGGTCAGGGCGGCTGTCCACTCGGTCAGGGCGGCCACCAATTCACTGTCGGTCATCCCGGCGACGTCGTGGCCGAGAGCCGTCACACCCGGTTTGACCCGCTGGTCGAAATGCTGGGCCAGGAAAACCGCCGCCACGCCGGACAAGACGACAACCAAGCCGAGGCCAATGAGGACAAAGAGCCGGACACGGTGCCGAGGCCGGGCTGAGTCGCTGGGCCCGACGCCACCTGGTGGTGTCGTCATTGGCGTCAAGGTGGCGTCCGCTGGGGTGACCGCTGATGCCAAGGTGGCGGCTGAGTCCGACTCACCAGTCGATTCAACGACGGTCTGGCTAGCCATGGTGGCGGTATCGGCGGTCACCGTGTGTTCAGACTGGGCTGGTGCTGGTGAATCGGGTGTCTCCGGTGGCACCCAGGTCGTGGCATCGGTTTCGGAGACAGTGCCGTCAATCGGACCCTCCGGTGTCTCCGAGAGGGTTGTGTCGGCGGTATCGACGCCAACCGGCGTTTCGGTTTCAGTCTCACCTGAAGTCTCAGTTTCGACCGCCGCCTCAGTTTCGGCCTCGGTCTCGGTTACGGCTCCGGCTGACCTGTCAACTGCCGACTCAGATGACGACGGGGCTTCAATGGTCTCCACCGTCATGGGACCGCTAGCGGCTTGGGACCCGGTTTCCTCGACCGGTTCACTGACCGACTCCGGTGGCACCACTTCAGACGCTGCCACCGGCTCTGTACCCTCGGTGACTAAGTGATCGTCTGCCGGTGCGTCCGACTCCAGCGCCGGCTGAGGGACGGTCACGGGGTAAGAAAGTTCACCAGCGGTGACACCGGTCACGGCCGGTTCAGCGGTAGCGGGTTCAAGTCCCGCCTCCGAGGAGTCCAACTCAGCCGTCACGGATTGAGATTCAAGGTCGGCGGCACCGGAAGTGGGCCTGTCCGAACCGGTTCCACCATCACTGTCAACCACTGCGACTTGTCCCGTCACGTCGTCAGTGGCAGGGCCGTCGGCCTCGGCCTCAGCCGACGACAACGGCGAGTCAGCGGACGGACGAGCCCAGACCGGTAATTCCGTGGCCGCTGGCTCGGCCCCTCGCTCCAGTTCGTTCAGACTCGTCACAGCAGAGTCTTTCTCCTTCAAGAATCGACGGGTTTCAGGATGGAAGTCGTCCCGGCTGAATTGTAGAGGGTGCAAGCCACCCCTGCCGCCTGTTTCGGCAGGCGTGGCGACTTAGCCACGGCCGCTCGCTCATCAGATCGACGACACCGGGAACCGGCCGATGTCCGCCTCGTCCGGGCCTTGATCCGGTATACGGCCAGTTCAGTTCTTCGTTCGCGGGCCGACCCGTCGATGTTCCACCATTCCGACCCCGTGGGTTGCTTCCCGGCGACTGACCTGGCAGTGTTCGGTTATGGTTTCACTGGCGAACGCTTCCCTCTCCCCTATTCGTAATGTCGTTTTGGTTGGCTCCAGCGGTTCTGGCAAAACCACGTTGTTTGAGCATCTGATTCGAAGCCGCCTGACCAGTTGGCGCGGTGACAAGAATGACGCCGAGCGGGCCGCCGCTTTAGCCGTCGCCGCCATCACGGTCGACTCGGCCCAGATCACCTTGATCGACGCTCCCGGCCACCCCGACTTCGTTGGTGAATTGCGGGCTGGTTTACGGGCCGCTGACGGCGTGGTCTTCGTGGTTTCGGCTTCGGACGGGATCGATCCGGTGACCGAAGCCTTGTGGCGCGAGTGCGACAACGCCGGAATGCCGCGGGCGATCGCTCTGACCAAGTTGGACGACGGCCGGACCAACTTCGCTGACGCCCTGAACCAGCTTCAACAAACCTGGGGTCAGTCGGTTCAGCCGGCTTACGTGCCGATCGCCAACGGTGAGGCCATCGAAGGCAATTTGTCGCTCGTCTCCCAATCGGTCCACGACTACGCCGGCGGCCAGCGCAGCCGCCGTGACGCCAACGCCGACGAATTGGCCACGATCGAGGAGTATCGCAACGCTCTGGTCGAAGGCATCATCCAAGAATCCGAAGATGACGACCTGATGGACCGTTATCTCGAAGGTGACACGCTGAAAGCCGACGAGTTGGTGGCCGACCTGACCAAGGCGGTTTACAAAGGCCATTTCTATCCCGTCGTGCCGGTCAATTCCTTGGACGACGTTGGGCTGGAAGAACTGTTGACCGTCATCAAGAACGCTTTCCCGGTGCCGAATCGCCGACGCCTGACGACGGCCCAAGTCGACGCCGGCATGCTCCAAGAAACGATCATCGAAACCGGCGATCCTGACGGGCCGTTGCTGGCTCAGGTAATCCGGTCGACCTCGGACCAATTCTCCGGTCGGCTGTCGTTGATCCGGGTCTTCTCCGGCCGCCTCAAGACCGACGACGTGATCTCGGTATCAGGCCACCGGGGGCTGTTCAGCGGCTCGATCGACCCGGCTCACCCGGATCATGACGACACCGAGAAGGTCGGCCCACTGTCGGTCCCGGACGGTGTCACGACCAAGCCCGTGACCACGGTTGAGGCTGGCCAACTGGCCTTTGTCGGCAAGCTGTCGCACGCCGAAACCGGCGATACCT
>JAISGZ010000229.1 GCA_031262845.1 Propionibacteriaceae bacterium
CAGAGCCACTTCGGGTGTGTTTGACGGCCGTCGACGGGCCGGTTGACGGAGATGGTCTACCAGTGACCGGTGGGATCGTGCGAACGTCCCGGCTCGAAACTGATTGGACTGGGGACCCGCTTCAGCAGATCGCCGCTGAGCCGTCTCAAGCCGATCTGAAACCCCCGATGGACGAACCTGCCGCCATGGTCAAGCCGGTCCAGGTCCCAGCCGTGCCGTCGGCTGTTTCAAGCTTGCCGATGTCCTCTTCTGGTCACACCACACGGTTACCTGATGACAGTCAGTTACGGCTCTCGGGTAACCATCTGTTCCCGCGCCCGGTATCGGCTCAAAGCCCGTTATCACCGGTCGCTGTGGGAGCTGAGGCCGCGCTGCCGGTGGCGGCAGTAGCAGTTACGGCAGTTGACGAACCAGATTCGTTTGAACCAGCCGCAGGCGACGGTTACGACTATTTATGGGATGACCCGACAACTTTCCATTCACCTGAGGTCGCGGCGGTGCGCCAAACCGAGGAAGAGGCTGAGCCCAAACATAGCCTTCCGGCCGTTCTAGCCGGTGACGGTAGTGTTGATTTAGTTGACGACGATCACGACGGTATGACGATCATGTCGTTACCACCACCGGTTCCAGACGCCGAATCGGCCGTACTAACAGCTGCCTCAAGTCCTGTTCTCCCCGCTTCAGGACCAGTTGCCGGCTCAGAGCAGCCGACGGTTTTAGCCCGGATTTGTTCAGGCTGTGGTCAAGCCAATGCCACCCGTCGGCCGGATTGTTCGAACTGTGGGACGTCACTGAGCGGCGACGCGGTGCGAGTGCCGCGGCCGGTTCTGGGGTGGGCGGTGATCTCGAACGGCCAGTCGTTTCCGCTCGATCATCCGTTGGTCATGGGCCGCCGGCCGCAGGCTCCCTTCTCGCCTCATGACGCCCCCCATCTGGTGACGGTCGATGGGCCTGACCATGACATTTCCCGGTCCCATTTGCGGGTCGATTTAGAGGATTGGAGCGTCTTGGTGCGTGATCTCGGTTCGACTAATGGCACGGTCCTCCACCGGCCGGGTCAACCAGATCGGAAGTTGCACAAGAATGAACCGGTGGCCGCTGTCAGCGGTGACATTTTCGACCTTGGTTCAGGTGTCACGATGACCATGCGTGATCTCGTCTGAGCGGCTGATCGATGACTGTTTCGCGCCGTCCTTATGAACCACCCCAGATCGACGGTTTTGAAGTTGTCCGGTTGCTCGGTCAGGGCGGTTTCGCTGACGTTTTCCTGTGTCAGCAGCACCGGCCTAGCCGCCCGGTGGCGATTAAAGTCTTGCTGGCTGACAAGGTCGGCGGACAACAAGCCCAGCAGATTGAGGCTGAGGCTGACGCTATGGCCGGCTTGTCCCAGCACCGCAACATCGTCACGGTTTTCGCTGCCGGTACGACCAGTGATGGCCGGTCTTATCTGGTCATGGACTATTACCCGAAATCACTCGGCCGAGGTTGGCGCCGGGCCCGGCTGTCGATCGCTGAGGCTTTGGCAACCGGTATTCAGCTGGCTGGGGCGGTTGAGTCAGCCCATCGGGTCCGCTCGTCTCAGTTTCCCCACGGCATCCTCCACCGCGACATCAAGCCCGACAACATTCTGATCGGCCGGAGCGGGCAACCGGTTTTGGGCGACTTTGGCATCGCCATGGCCGTTGACCAAGCTGGTCAAGGTGCTGAGGGTTTGTCGGTGCCGTGGAGTCCGCCGGAAATGTTGGGCACTGCACCTCACTCCTTACCGGCCTCGGACGTTTGGAGTTTGGCTGCCACTTTGTACGGCTTGTTAACCGGGTTGGCGCCTTTCGAAACTGGCGATGGCACGCTACCGAACACGGCCCACCATCAAGCCGACCGGATCCGCCGCGATCCTTACCGGCCGCTTGGCCGGCCCGACGCACCAGCCAGCTTCGATCAGGTCTTACGGACCGCGATGGCGAAAGATCCGGCTGTCCGTTATCCCACCATGCAAGCTTTCGGCCGGGCCTTGGGTCAGGTCGAGCAAGAGTTGGGGCTTCAGCCAACCCCATTGGAAGTGATCGAGTCGCTGGTCAGTGATGACATGACGCTGACGAGCCTGGATGACGATGATGGCACCCGGCTCAGTCCGTTTATCCGGATCGACCCGACCGGAACGACTCATGAGTCACCAGCCAGGTCAGTGCCGGACTACTCAGCTCCGGTGACAGGTCCCGGACCGCTCGCCAACTGGCCGTCGGCCTCAACGGCATCAATGACGCCAACTGGCGCCACGCCAAGTGGCGTGTCTCCAACTGGCCAGTCGGCTCCAGTGATTGACCAGACTGGCAGTTCCACTGGAGCGGTCGTGTCAGACGACTTGACCGCATTGCGGGCGACACCCGCGGTCAGCCCAGCGGTGCCGGCCGCCGCCCCGATCACGGCTGTCCCTCAGGCCGGGCCCGAAATCGCTCTGACCCAGCACCGGGTTGACCGGCCTCCAGCCGGTCTGGAAAGCCCCGGGCAACAGTTCCGGCCACACCCGGTCACCGCTACCCAACAGCGGCTGACGCCGCCCCAAAAGGCTTCGGACCGGTCGGACGAAGCGGCCGCTGAGCCCCGTTCGGCGCCCTGGCGGATCGTTGTGCCGCTGGTCGTGGCGGTGATCGTGGCCGGCCTGGTGGTTTGGGTGCTGGTCCGGCCAACCCCCGAGCCGCCAATCCCAGTGACGCCATCGGTCACCAACCAGACCCAGGACGTCTTACCCGGCCAGGCCGTACCGGCGCCGACCAACCTGAGGTGCGTCGTCGAGGCTGATCAGTTTGTCATCGACTGGACTAACCCCGACCCGCGTGACGGCGATACCTACCTGTACACCGCCCCATTCGGGCAACCCTTGGTTGAGGCCGAACACGTGCCAACTGGACAAGGCGAGCGTTTGCTTCTGCCCCGGGTCGATGACCCCCAGCCTTATTGCTTTGAAATCCAAACCGTTCGCGCCAGTCGAACCTCAGACGGGACGCGCCAATGTTGCGTCATCGGCTGATCTGAAGAAAGGAATCCAGCGACCATGTCAGTGCCGCTCATCCCGCCCTCCCGGTCTAGCTCGCCCGCCAGTGCCGATTCACCCACGGCCCCCAACGCCTCGCCTCCCAGGAGTGACGCGGCAACTAGCCCAGCGACTGATGTTCCGGGTTTGAAGCTCAGTTATGAAGACCAAATTCTGACGCTGCCGACCGACCAGCCGTTCGACATTGGTCGGGAAGCCGATCTGTCACTGGACAACAACCCGTTCTTACACCGGCAGTTTCTCCGAATCGTCTATGAGTACGGTTTCTGGTGGTTAGTCAACATCGGTACGGTCTTGTCGGCCACGGTGTCTGATTCCCGCACCGGGACTCAAGCTTGGCTCGGCCCGGGGGCTCGGCTACCGGTGAGTTTTGGTGATCAGTTGGTGATTTTCACAGCCGGCCCGTGTGTCTACGAATTGAGGTTGATGCTGGAGCGGCCGCTGTGGCAGGAAAATGTCGTCTTCCCTCCCATCCATGGCGATACAACGTTGGGGGCTTTGGCTCTGACAGAGGCCCAACGGCTGGTGGTGGTGGCTTTGGCCGAGCCGATGCTGCGGCGTGAAACTACCGGGCTGATTCATTTGCCGACGAATGCCGAGGCCGCCCAGCGGATTGGCTGGGGAGTCAAACGGTTTAACCGCAAAGTCGACAATGTCTGTGACAAGCTTGATCGTTTCGGGGTCGACGGCTTGCGGGGTGGTGTCCAGTCTCACGCCACCGGTCGCCGCGCGCGACTCGTTGAATGGGCTTGTTCGACTGGTTTGGTCAGTTCGGCCGATTTGGTCATGCTTGACCGGGCTAAGGCGGCTCAGTTGGCTGATGGTTCGCCGGAGCCGGACGAGGACTGAGTCGATGCGCTGGAAACTGGGCTTGGGGGATTCTCCCCAGTCGGAACGATTGCTGGCTGTCACCACCGACGCCACCGCCACCGTCGGTGATTTAGCGCAAACATTGGCCCGGAATGATCCGTTGCGCCAGGGGCAGCCGGTTCCCAGCTACCTGAGTTTGCGGGTCATCAGCCCGGCTGAGCCCCAAGGCCGGGGACTTGAACCGGGTGCCACGCTCCATGACGCTGGTCTGCGTTCGGGGGCCCGGGTTGAACTGATTGAAGTCGGTGGGCGGTATCAGCTGGCGGGTGCTGATCGCGGTCCGGCGGCCGTGGTCGTGCGGGTGTTGTCGGGACCTCAAGCCGGCCAAGAATTCGGCTTGCCAGTCGGGACCAGCTACCTAGGCCGAGCGGCCGATAGTGATGTCAGACTGACTGACCCGCTAGTGTCCGGCCGTCACGCCCGGCTGACAGTCGGCACGTCGATCGAATTAACGGATCTGAACTCGGCCAACGGCATCTTGCTCGGTGGCCGCCCGGTCAGCAAGGTGTCGGTGCGGGCAACCGATCAACTGTTGTTGGGCGACACCTTGATAGCGATCACGCCGCTACGCCAAGCCGGGGCGGCTCCGGAGGTCGGCGCTGTCGTCGACTTCAACCGGTCGCCTCGGGTGGTAGCCCAATTCCCGGAGCACAAGCTGGCTCATCCGAAGCCGCCCCAGCCGCTGCGGCCGAGCCGGTTCCCGTATATCGCCATGTTGGCGCCGCTGATCATGGGCAGTGTCATGTACGCGGTGACGCGTAACCCACTGTCGGTCATCTTTGTGGCGCTGAGCCCGATTCTCATGGTTGGTACGTGGCTCGATCGATTCATTGCCGGCAAACGGTTATTCAAGCAACAGAAGAAACAGTTCAAGCAGAACATCGAGGCGCTGCACCAGACAATTGAGCGCGAGCATGCGGTCGAACGGGCCGTCCGCCAGCAACGCTGCCCGGCCGTCATCGAATCGTTGGCGGCAGTCGGCGAGTTCACCGATCTGTTATGGACCAGGCGGCCGGAAAACCCCGATTTCTTGAGTTTGCGGTTGGGTATCGGGGCTTCGCCATCAAAAGTCCGCATCGATCTCCCCGATACCCAGGACACCGATGCCGAATCGTGGGAGCAGCTAGTGGCCGCACGCGATCACTGCGCTGTGTTACCCGACGCACCCGTCATCGTCAATTTGCGTGAATGTGGTTCGCTCGGGTTGGCTGGGCCAGGTCCAGCGACCGCGGCCCTGGCCAGAGGCTTGGTCTGGCAGTTGGTCAGTCAACAGGCGGCCTCCGAGGTGGTGTTGACAGCGCTCATGTCACAGCAAGCCAAAGCCGGTTGGGAGTGGCTGGAATGGTTGCCGCACGTTTCGTCACCGCATTCTCCCTTGACCGGGGATCACTTGGCCTGCGACCAGGCCAGTGGGCTCACGGTTTTGGCGAAGTTGGAAGAGTTGATCGACCAACGGTTACCCGGCGAAAAGAATAATTCCCATCACCGGCCACCGCATCCAGAAGGCAAGGAATCGCCCTTACCGGAGCCAGTGGTTCCGACGGTCCTGGTTTTGGTAACGGATGACGTACCACTCGACCGGGCGCGTTTGACCCGCTTAACCGAACGAGGGCCGGACGTTGGCGTTCATGTGATCTGGGTGGCCGCCCGCCAGGCCGCTCTGCCGGCCGCTTGTCGGACTTTCCTGGCTTTGGACGATGCTGTGGTGGCCTCAGCCCCAGTGCCTGGGCCAGTTCAGTTACCCGGCGTCGCCGGCGCTGCGGTTCAGCCCCCCGTGGCCAGTTCGGCATTGCCGGTTGTGACAGCGGCGGCCGGACAGGTGCGTTTTGGTTCCCACGACTATCCCTTGACCGCGGAACTGGTTGACGCCGGCGTCGCCACCCGGATGGCCCGGGTGCTGGCGCCAGTGGTCGAGGCGGGAACGCCGGTCGAGGACGACTCTGACCTGCCGAAAGCCTTGTCTTATCTCGCCTTAGCCGGTCCTCAGTTCGCTCAGCAGCCGGATTTTGTGGCCGAGCGTTGGGTCCAGACCGGTTCGATCAACCAACGCGACCTGGGTGGGCCCCGGCAACGGCGCAAGCCGGGCGGTTTGGTCAGCCTGATTGGCCAAGCGGCTGATGGCGCTATGACCCTCGATTTGAGAACTCAAGGTCCCCATGCCTTGGTCGGCGGGACCACCGGTGCCGGCAAGTCGGAATTCCTTCAAGCCTGGGTTATGGGGTTGGCTACCCGATATTCACCTGACCGGGTGACGTTTTTGTTTGTCGACTACAAGGGTGGCGCGGCCTTCGCCGACTGTGTCCAATTGCCCCACTGCGTCGGGCTGGTGACGGATTTATCGCCCCATCTGGTACGCCGGGCACTGACTAGTTTGCGGGCTGAGCTGCGTTTCCGTGAGCACTTGCTCAACCGCAAGAAGGCCAAAGACCTCATTGGTCTGGAACGTTCCGGCGATCCCGAGGCGCCACCCAGCCTGATTATCGTGGTCGATGAATTCGCCGCCCTCAAACAAGAGGTACCGGAATTCGTCGACGGCGTCATCGACGTCGCTCAGCGGGGCCGCTCACTCGGTCTCCACTTGATTCTGGCGACCCAGCGGCCGGCTGGGGTCATTAACGACAAAATTCGAGCCAACGTCAATTTGCGGATCGCTTTGCGGATGGCTGACGAAGCCGACTCACAGGACATCTTGGGCGACCCGATGGCGGCCTATTTTTCGGCGGCGGCACCTGGCCGGGCGGCGGCGAAAACTGGACCTGGGCGGATCACGCCGTTCCAGACCGGTTACGTCGGCGGTTGGACTTCTGATCAGCCCGACCCGGCCCGGATTGACATCGACCAGTTGGACTTTGGCACGGCCGGCCGTTGGGAGGAGCCGGAGAACCCAGCGTTGGCCGAATCTGAGCAACGTGACCCAGGTCCAACCGACATTGCTCGGATGGTCAACACCATCGGTCAAGCTGCCCAGTTGAAGCAACTGCCGGAACCACGTAAACCCTGGTTAGAGCCACTGGCATCGGTTTATGACTTGGCCCTCTTGCCTAGCCGGCGCGACGACCGTCACTTGGTCTTGGGCGTTATGGATGATCCCGATAACCAAGATCAACCCGTGGTTTACTACCGGCCTGATGTCGACGGCAATCTGGCCATTCTCGGTGCCGGTGGCACCGGTAAATCCACTGCTCTGCGCACGATTGCCTTATCTGCCACCTTTGCCTCACGTAACGGTGGGCCGATCCACGTCTATGGGCTCGACTTCGGCGCCAAGGGCTTACAGATGCTGGAGCAATTACCGCACGTTGGCGCCATCATCGACGGTGATGATGAGGAGCGGGTCATTCGCCTGCTTCGGACCTTACGGGCGTTGGTCGAAGACCGTTCGGCTCGTTTCGGCCAGGTCAATGCCTCGTCGATTACCGAGTACCGGCAGTTGGCCAATCGACCGCAGGAACCGCGGGTGCTGTTGCTGATCGATGGGATGGGTATTTTCCGCGAGCAGTATGAGTTTTCCAACCAGTCCAATTGGTTCAACGCTTTCGCCCAGATCGCTGCTGATGGCCGGCCGCTGGGTGTCCACGTTGTCATGACCGGTGATCGGCTGAATTCGATTCCGCCGTCGATCTCGTCGTCGGTTCAGCAACGGATCGTGCTGCGGCTGGCGACCGACGATGACTATCTCATGGTCGGTGTGCCGAAAGATGTGCTTGACGCTTCGTCGCCGCCGGGACGGGGTTTGCTGAACGGGAACGAATTGCAATTCGCCGTCTGGGGAGCCGATTCGAACGTCGCCGTTCAGGCTCGCGAGACTGCC
>JAISGZ010000024.1 GCA_031262845.1 Propionibacteriaceae bacterium
TGTGGCGTCACCGGAGGGATCGGTCACACCGGCCGGGTTGGACGGGCCAACCGCGATCTTGTCGGACACGCCGGTGCAGGGGTTGCCGTACAGGTCATAGAGGGCCAATTCGCCGACCACCGTCGAACCGGCTTCAGCCGAGTCCGGGTTGATCGCCCAGCCGGAGCCCGGACCCTCACCACAGGTGTACGGGTCAAAGGTCCACTCGCGTTCCAGCGGGCTGGCCTTGGCACTGTTGCCATTGCCCCCGAGGTCGGTCAACCGGTTGTTGTTATCCGGATCGGGCATCTTGGCGTGGATGTCATAGACCCCAGCCTTCTGGCTGGTCACCTGAACCGAGCACTGACCGGTCGTACCGTCGGTCGTGCAACTGCCCGGATCGAACACCGGACCGTTGGACGGTGAAGCAGAGAAGGTCACCTGGGTCGGCACCGTGCAGACCCGGCCGAGCGAATCCTTGGCGCTGACGGTAGCCGTGTAGGACTGACCGGCGGCGATCGGACCAGCCGGCGTGATCGCCAGCTCCGAAGTCGCCGGGTCGCAATCCGGCACCGTGAACGTCACCTGATCGGTCCAGGTCTTGGCTGGAGTCGGACCGGCGGCGTCGGCGTCGAAGACCGCCGGCACGTCGTAGTCGGTGGTCACGGTCGGGTTGGCCGTCAGATCGACCAGGTAGTGACCGGGTTCGGTCGGGCTCTCGGTGACCGCCGGCGTGTCATCACCGGCCGGATCGGTCACACCCGCCGGGGTCGACGGACCGACTGTGATCTTGTCGGCCACACCGGTGCAGGGGTTGCCGTACTGGTCGTAGAGGGCCAATTCGCCTTCGACCGTCGAACCGGCTTCAGCCGACGCCGGCGTGATCGCCCAACCGGAGCCTGGGCCCTCACCACAGCTGATGGTTTCGAAGGTCCAGGTGCGCTCGTGCGGGCTGGCCAGGCTGGCGTTGCCATTGCCACCGATCGGGTCACCGTTGATGGTCGCGTGGTAGTAGAAGTCACCGGCCCTGGTCGAGGTCGAGGTGACGGGCGTCGTGCAGTGGCCGGCGTCGTCGGTCGTGCAGGTCAGGGCCGACAGGGTCGGCTGGCTGACACCGGCTTGACCAGCCGCGTCGGTCGTGACGTCGAAGGCGACCGTGCCACCGACACAGACGTTGCCAGAGGCGTCGCGGGCCGTCACGTCGAGCGTGTACTGACGGCCACCACCGACTTCCTGGGGCCCAGCCGGTGAGACCGTGAAGTCGGACTGGTCGGCGTCACAGTTCGAGGTCGGAATGACGGTGACGGTGTCTTCGAGGTGGGCCGGCGTGCCGTCGATATCGTCGATGTTGGCCACCACCAGGTGATCACCGAGCACATCCGGCGGGTCGACGGTCACGACGTAGTTGCCGCCACCTTGATTCTGGAAACCGCTGAAGCCGTTGTCGGACGGCCCGAAGCCCATTTGGGTCTCGGTCTTGTCGGCGATGACGTTGCCGAAGCAGTCTTGCAGGTGGATCGAAGCCACCGTCGTCTCACCGACCACCACGGTCGGCGGGTTGACGGTCAGCGTCGAAGCGTTCGGACCGTCGGTACAGATCGGCCCCGGAGTCCAGGTCCGCTCTTGCGGACTGGCCAGACTGGTGTTGCCGTTACCACCCAGATCGGTCAGCAGATTGTTGTTGTCCGAATCCGGCATCTTGGCGTGGATGTCGTAGGTGCCGGCCTTCTCACTGGTCACGTCAACCGAGCACTGACCGGTCAAGGTGTCGGTCGTGCAGGTGGTGTCGGAGAAGGTCGGATCGGTCGGGTTGGCCGAGAAGGTCACCTCGGTCGCCGTCTGGCAGAGATTGCCGTCGGCGTCCTTGGCTGTCACCGTGGCGGTGTAGGACTGACCCGCCAGGATCGGTCCAGCCGGCGTGATCGACAACTCGGAGGTCTCCGGGTGGCAGGAGGTGTCGAACGGCTCGGTGTTGAAACCGAAGTCGGCGTTCGGGATACGGGTTGACGAGTTGATGATGACGGTCGAATAGATCGGCACCTGCAGGCCATCCCGGTTGTCGAGCGTGTAGCTGGCGTCGTTGACGTTGGCTGACACGGGCGGCAGCGCCGGATCGGTGTAGGGCGCTTGGAGAGCCCCAGCGCAAGGCGCCGGCGGGTTGGTGTCGCCGATCGACGTGATCTCGTCACCTTCGTCGTTACCACGCAGGCCGTCGGGAGCGTCGAAGCAGTGGGCGATGACCTGGTTCCGGCCCAGTCCCGCCTGGTCACCCCAACCGTAGGAGGCCGAGCTTTGGTAAGCCTGAACCGCGTTGGTGTGAACCGTTTGTTCGAAGTTGCTGCTGGCCGGATTGGCGTCGGGGTTGAACGACGGCCGCACCACCCGGATTTGATAGGTGCTGTAGTTGCTGAGGAAGAAGGTGTAGTTACCGGATGAGTCGGTCTGGTGCATGCCAGGGTCGGACCGCAGCGTCCAGATACCGTCTTCGTTTTCGTCTTCGTAGAGCGCGATCTGAATACCGGGGATACCCCATTCACCGCTCTGCCGGTAACCGTCGCCGTTGATGTCGTAGAAGACGCTACCGCTGACGGTCATGGCTTCCTGGCCGGAGGCCAAGTCACGCGGGTTGATGTTGTCGGCCGTGTAGGTCGAGCCGGTAAAGCCCTGGACCTGGTCGTTGTAGGTCGCCGGCACGGTGTTAGCGCGGCCGCTCATCGGGTCGATTTCGTAGAGGTAACGGTTGTTGACGGTGTAGAGCTTGCCGTTGAACCAGTTCGAGCCCTTGAGGTTATTGGCGGCCGTGTTGACGTCGAAGCCCAGTTGGCCGAAGACGCGGTACACGTCGGAGTTGGCCGGCGCCGCCGGATCCGAGTAGATCCGCTGGACCACGCTGTATTTCCAGCCGGCGTTGTGGAGATAGCGGCTCGACTCCGGATCGGTCGGATCGTAATTCGGGTTCGGAGTCGGCGTGATCTTGAGGATGTAGGCCCGCTGGCTGCCGAGCGCGTTGATGTCGCTCGGATCGTGCCAAATCGACCCCAAGGGGGCGTGACCGACGGCGATGACGTAGCCGTTGCCGTTGCCGTCGACCATCAGGTCACCGGCCACTTTGGCGTCATTGGATTCGAAGATGGCGTCTTGGGGGTCGTTCGGCTGGAGCTTGCCCGAGGAGGCGAAGACACCGGTCGCCGGGTTGAAGATCATGGTCCGGAAGGTCAGGCTGAGCTTCGAGCTCTGACGCGAGGTGAAGAAGATTTCACCGGTGCTCTGGATGACCTCACCGCCACCCCAGCCGTCGTCCCAGTTGATACCGCCGCCGGCTTTACAGTTCCACGATGGGTCGCGCGGGGTGGTGTAGGTGCCGGGGTAGTTGTTGACCGCGTCGTAGGCGCTCATGACGTCGGCGCCGCGGGGGTTCGGCACCCAGAAGACCGTGCCTTCGGTCGAGCCGGCCGGATAGGCCACGACCGAGACCCAGCTACCGCGATCTCGGTTGTCCCAGTTCCCCGGACGGCAGAGGTCATTCCAGGTCGGGTCCCGGCCGACCATGGCGTCGGTGAACTCGGCCGGGTGGTTGGCGGCCGTCTTCCAGAAGTCAAAGGAGTCGTTGGGCCAGATGTACATCGTCGAGCCACTGCCGATGTAGTCGTCCGTGCCGACGTAATCACCGGAGTCCATGGCCGACATCCGGGTGCCGTTGTCGGCCGCGTTGCCGGACAGGGCCCGGAAACCGGCCGCCAAAGTCGGGTCCTCTTCGTCGATCGTGCCATCCGCACTACCACCGGCGGTCCAGTAGCCGACGAAGGCCTGGCCGATCATCGTCGCCCCCTCGTCATCGCGGTGGACGCCGAGGGCGTTGTCACCGGTGACATAGAGCGACTCCCGGGGGTTGACTCCGGGGCGGTCCCATTGGCTGGTGAGGTTCCAGTTCGCGCCCGCCGCGACATTGTTGAGGGGCGCCTGGGCCTGGGCGGAACTGACCACCGCTTGTTGTCCCAGCATGAGAGCACTCGCCGTCAAGGCGAGAGCCGATAACCAAGCGACGGCTTTTTTGCCCAGCGTCGCCGGCGGCCGCACAGTTTCGGAGGTTGCGTCTAGGCGCATTATCGAGTCCTAACTTCCGTTAGCCAGCTCTAAGAATGGTTTTCTTAGAGCGCTCTAGTTAAAAATTGGTAGAGGTCACCGCATTTGGCGCGGAGGCTACACCACGTAAACAAGTATTTCGTTGGTGAGAATTGTGGTGGGGATTAGTTTCAACCGCTCATAAATAAGACCGTTAAAACAACCTTATTCGGCCCGCGGGCTGGCACCGCAAGGAGTGTAGTCGCGAGCCGCTAAAACTCCAGTCGGTTGCCCCAGGCTGACCTGCCGCCGCCTTGAGGCGACTGCTGTCGGGCGGCGCCAGGATCGAAAACCGGCGTGGAGGCCGTTCCTGATCCAACGCCGGCAACAAATCGAGGTTTTCCCCGGCTTTTCGTTGCTGGAGTTTATGTCGCCACCGCCGTGAATCGACTCCCTCATCTAATCGTTGACCCGGTCTTAACGTCAACCCGGGCCCACCGACAATTCCAGCCAATGGTCACCGACAGCCACCCAAACGTCATCTGTTTCCGTGTTCTAACAACCCTGAAAGAGGCACTTTTAAACCCTCAGGAAATCCATGGTGCGGATAGTGTTTTAGTTTCTCTTATAACACGGGCGGCAAATCCCCCAGCGGTGGTCGAGTGGTCGGCCAAGCCCACGGTGGTGGCTCGGGTGGTTGACCTGGCGGAGGCCAAGCGAAGGCCAGACGACCGACCGGACGACCGACCAGGTGGAGATCACCGGCCGTGCCACAATGACCTCTTGGCGACGTTCAACGACGAGGGCGTGGTCCTGAGGACCCACAAACTCGGCGAGGCTGATCGCATCATCACGGTCTTAACCCGGCAACACGGTAAGGTCCGGGCGGTCGCCAAGGGGGTCCGGCGGACCCTGAGCCGCTTCGGCGGCCGACTTGAGCCGTTCAGCCAGATCGACCTTCAGATCGTCGAAGGCCGCAGTCTCGGCATCATCACCCAAGCCGTCAGCCGTCAATTGTTCGGACAGGCACTGCTGACCGACTACAGCCGCTACACAGCCGCCGAAGCCATGGTGGAAACCGCCGACCGCCTGGTCGAACAGGAGAACGAACCGGCCTTGCAGCAGTATTGGCTGCTGGTCGGCGCCCTGCGAGCCCTCGGTGGCGGTACCAGCGACGGCCCCCGCCCGGCCGCCATGATTCTCGACTCCTATTTATTACGGGCCCTGGCGGTCGCCGGTTACGCGCCGGTCTTGGCCGGTTGCGCCATCTGTCGGCGCCCGGACCGGGCCGACTTCTTCTCACCCCAGGCCGGCGGTCTGGTCTGCTCTCGCTGCCGACCGGCAGGCAGTGCCGCCGTCAGTCCCACCGCCCAGGCCTACCTCGGCGCCCTGGTTGCGGGCGACTGGGATGCCACCCGCACGATCCCCGACCGCATCCAACACGAAACCTCGGGCCTGATCGCCGCCTTCGCCAACTGGCACTTGGAACGCGGACTGCGCTCACTGCGCCACGTCGTTCGCTGAACTCCTACCTAACTAGGACTATTACCCCTGATGGTGGTTATTAACCCTTGTGGGAGGCATGTATAGCGACACCGTCGAGCTTTGGCGGCAATTCTCCAGGCCGCTCATAAGCCCTCGTCAGCCCAGAAACCGCTAGTCAGAAAACAAATATAGTTTGTTATTTGATCGTTATTTTTGACAATTTGTCTTGGTGATATCCCACCGTCTGGAAGAAATATCGGTTCGGTATACTTGGGTTGCCGGTTTGTGACAAGTAAGATGCCGAAGTGTCGTAGATAGGTTTGCCCTATGATATTCATGCCCATGAGTCGACACCCTTCAAAGTGGCTGACCAGCGAAAAGGAGAACCATGGTTAAGCAGTCGAAAGATGTCAAGAAAAAGACAGCGTCAACGAATAAGTCGGGAACAGAAACCCTAAAAACAATTGCAACTCAGGTTAAAGCCAAGAAGTCCGCTCAGGCCAACATCGACGCGGCTGTCGTCAAGGCCCGCCAGGAAGGTCACTCCTGGGTTCAGATCGCGGTCGCGCTCGGGATCTCGCCCCAGGGTGCGCGCCAGAAGTACTTGCAGAAAATTCCGGCCTGATTCAACCGGGCGAATCGACTCGGCGCAGTTTTGTCACCGGGGCGCGGTTCATGGTGCTTCTCAGCTTTAGCTATTACTAAATCTTTTACTATCCAGAAAATCAGCTATGAATAAACCCCTAGCTATACCTCAACCAGAGTAACAAGTACCCGGAATTGAGGTATAACTAGGGGTTTATGAGGTTCATCGGGCCAACTGGCCGGGCGGACTATTGCGGCCGCTGCGACGGATCGCCGATAACCCGTCGCCGAGCCGCTCCTTTATCAGCCGACTGAGCTAGCCAAGCATAAACTTGGAGGGCGCGGGAAACCGGCCGCTGCCGGTTCCGGGGCCGCCAGCCGAAGTCTTCCTGATCGGCCCGCCGCCGGGCCAATTCAGCCTCATCGACGATCAATTCGATCGACCGGTCGGGGATCGAAATCTCGATCGTGTCACCATCGTGAATCAAGCCGATCAGACCACCGTCGGCCGCCTCCGGCGAGATATGACCGATTGACAAGCCCGAAGAGCCACCAGAAAAGCGGCCGTCAGTGATGAGGGCACACTTCGGCCCCAGGCCGACGCCCTTGAGGTAGCTCGTCGGATACAACATCTCTTGCATCCCGGGGCCGCCCTTCGGCCCTTCGTAACGGACCACGACGACATCGCCGGCCTTGACCCGGCCGCCCAAACTGGCGTCAACGGCCTCATCCTGGGACTCGGTCACGACCGCCGTGCCCGTGAAATGCCACTGGTCTTGGGGCACGCCGGCGGTTTTGACGATGCAGCCGTCGGCGGCGATGTTGCCGAACAGCACCGCCAGGCCGCCATCGCTGGTGTAGGCGTGCTCAACCGACCGGATACAGCCATTGGCGGCGTCGGTGTCGAGGCTGGCCCAGCGGACCGTGCTGGAGAAGGGTTCGATGGTCCGTTCGCCACCGGGGGCGGCGTGGAATAGTTCGAGTGCCTGAGAAGTCGCCTGGCCACCACGAATATCCCAGTCGGCCAGCCATTGGTCGAGGTCGGGGGCGTGAATCGCGTGGACTGAGCGGTCGATCAGGCCGCCCCGGTCGAGTTCGCCCAGGATGGCCGGGATGCCGCCGGCCCGGTGGACCGATTCCATGTAATAGGTGTGGGAGTTCGGCGCCACCTTGCAGATACAGGGTGTGTGGCGTGACAGCTGATCGATGTCGGCCTGGGTGAAATCGACCTCGGCCTCTTGGGCCGCCGCCAGCAGATGGAGCACCGTGTTGGTTGAACCGCCCATGGCGATATCCATCGTCATGGCGTTCCGGAAAGCCGCCTCGGTCGCGATCGAGCGGGGCAGGACCGAGTCGTCGTCGGCTTCGTAGTAGCGCCGGGCCAGATCGACCACGGTCCGGCCGGCGGCCAGGAAGAGGTTACGCCGGGCGGCCGCCGTGGCCAGCGTCGAACCGTTGCCGGGCAGGCCCAGGCCGAGGGCTTCGACCAGGCAGTTCATCGAGTTGGCCGTGAACATCCCGGAGCACGAGCCGCAGGTTGGACAGGCGCTGCGTTCGATCCGGTCGATCGCTTGGTCGCTGACTTGAGGGTCGACCGAGGCGATCATGGCGTCGATCAGGTCGAGTGAGGTGCGGGCTTCGCCGTCGTTGACGATGGCCGAGCCAGACTCCATCGGGCCGCCCGAAACGAAGACCGTCGGGATGTTCAGCCGCAAGGCCGCGATCAACATCCCGGGCGTGATTTTGTCGCAGTTCGAGATCCAGACCAGGGCGTCGGCGCAGTGGGCGTTGACCATGTATTCGACCGAGTCGGCGATCAGTTCGCGGCTCGGCAGTGAGTACAACATGCCAGCGTGGCCCATGGCGATGCCATCGTCAATGGCGATGGTGTCGAATTCCCGGCCGACGCCACCGGCTTCGGTGATCGCCGAACAGACCAGCTGGCCGATGTCTTTCAGGTGGACATGCCCCGGCACGAACTGGGTGAACGAGTTGGCGACGGCGATAATCGGCTTACCGAAGTCCTGTTCGGACATCCCGGTGGCCCGCCAGAGCGCCCGGGCGCCGGCCATATGGCGACCCTCGGTCGACGTTCGTGAACGAAATGGTGGCATGGTTTTCCTCCCCTGATCAAACGGTGGTGGAAGCCAGCCTATTCCTCCGTCACTGGTCAATCCGCCACCGGCGATCAGCCCTGGGTACGACGGCGCCAGGCCACGGCCAAACTGATCAAACCGACCAGGAGAGCCAGACCGGCGACCACGAGCCAGGTCCACGAAACCATCGACCCGGTGCCGGGCATCGGGTGACTGCCCGCGCCGGGCTGGGAGCCTGGTGTCGGCTTGAGAGTTGGGTGCGTTGGGGACGTCAGCGACGGGTTCGACGAACCCGACTCGGTTGGGTTGACCGTTTCGGTTGGGTTGGCCGTGTCCGGGGGCACGCCGGTGGGCTGCCCGGTGGTTGACCCGGAGGGCACTGAACCTGAGGGCACTGACCCAGTCGGAGTAACCGTTTCCGTGGGCTGCCCGGTGGTTGACCCGGAGGGTGCCGAACCGGTCGGAGTGACCGTCCCCGAGGGCTCACCGGTGGGCCGATCAGTGGTCGAACCTGAGGGCACCAGAGACGACACCGAACCAGAAGGAACCGAAACAGACGGATTGACCGTGCCCGTGGGCTCACCGGTAGGCCGCCCAGTGACCGATCCCGAGGGCACGGAACCAGATGAACCCGACCCGGACGGTGTCAATCCTGATGGCAGAGAACCAGACGACATCGACCCAAAGGAACCTGATCCAGACGGCACTGAACCGGACGGGCTGGCTCCCGAATCTGACGGACTCGCTCCGGAACCCGAAGGTCGAGCCGTCGAACTCGAAGAACTGGCGTTTGACCGGGAAGGACTCGAACCGGATGACTCAAGGCCGGAACTGCTGGTTGAACCACTGGCACTGGGGTTGGCCAGGTAGTTGATGAACCGACTGATCTGACCCGACTGATCACCGACCAAGACCAATCGATGCTGGCCTGGTAGCACGGTCGCGGGCATCGTCCAGCCGAACTCCAAGTGACCGTGGTCGTCGGCTTGGTAGGTGCCCAACTTCAACGGATCGGAATACAGCGTCACGCTGACACTTTCACCTGGCCGCCAGCCGTCGGAGACCACCCGGAATTGCGCCGGATCGTCCGTCGATTCGGTCACGGATAGTTCCAAACGGCCAGCCGTCGACGGGCTTGAGGAGGACTCCGCCGGTGATGGGCTGACCGATGCCGAAGCCGACGGACTCGACGGGCTGGTGTCCGAACCCGACGGACTCGACGTGTCCGATGCCGAACCCGACGGGCTTGCCTCTGAAGCAGACGGACTCGAACCAGAACCCGACGGGCTCATTTCCGAACTTGACGAACTAGTACTCGAACCAGAGGGACTGGGTGACGTAGAACCAGACGAACTAGGACTCGACGTGTTCGCTGCCGAACCTGAAGGACTGGACACTGAACCGGACGGGGTAACCGAGGACGGACCGGTCGGACTGGGACTCGACGTACTCGTCTCCGAACCCGACGGACTAGAAACCGAACCTGATGGGCTGACTACCGAACCCGAAGAACTCGCACCCGAGCTTGACGACGGGTTCAACGACGAGGCCGAATCTGAAGACCCACTACCCGACGGGCTCGCACCCGAACTTGCGGGAACCGAACCAGAACCCGACGGACTCGACGACGACTCAGTTGGACTGACCAAAGACTCAGACGGACTTGCGCCCGATCCAGACGGACTCGAACCAGAACCTGACGGGCTGGATGACGACGAACTGGAACTCGACGTGTCCGCCTCCGAACCGGATGGGCTCGTATCTGAACCTGACGGACTGACTGTCGACCCAGACGGACTGGGTGACGATGACTCAGACGGGCTAGGGCCAGAACCCGATGGGCTGACGACCGAGCCCGAAGAAGCACTACCCGACGGGCTCGAATCAGACTCAGACGGACTCTCGCCCGAACTTGACGGACTCGAACCAGAATCCGACGGACTCGCTTCCGAACCAGACGGACTGGGTGACGTAGAACCAGACGAACTGGGACTTGACGTGCCAGTTTCCGACGCCGAAGCACTCGACGGCGAGCCCGACGGATTCAACGACGACGCCGAATCCGAAGAACCACTAGCCGACGGGTTCGCACCCGAACTCGAGGGAACCGAACCAGAACCTGACGGACTCGACGACGACTCAGACGGGCTGACCGAAGACTCAGACGGACTCGAACCAGAACCTGACGGGCTGGGTGACGACGACTCAGACGGGCTAGAACCAGAACCCGACGGGCTAACGACCGAACCCGAAGAACTCGCACCCGAGCTTGACGACGGATTCAACGACGAAGCCGAATCCGAAGACCCACTCCCCGACGGGTTCGCGCCTGAACTTGAGGGAACCGAACCAGAACCCGACGGGCTGACCGAGGATGAACCGGACGGACTAGGACGCGACGTGCTCGTCTCCGAACCCGACAGACTAGGTGACGCCGAACTGAGACTCGACGTTTCCGCTCCCGAACCTGATGGGCTGGAACCAGAACCCGACGGGCTCGTCTCCGAATCAGAGGGACTGGGTGACGTAGAACCAGAGGGACTGGCACT
>JAISGZ010000028.1 GCA_031262845.1 Propionibacteriaceae bacterium
GGGCCAAGCCACGGTCTCACGATGGTCCTCACCCGACCTCAACGGCCGCTGGTTCGCCCCCGACCCAGCCGCCTTACCCCGCCTGCTGTCGCCCCACCCCCTACCCCCGGTGGCCGATCAACAGGCGGACATCGAACGGGCCATCGCCCAAGTCGAGGTCCTGCTCGACCGCTACGGCATCGTCACCCGGAACAGTGTCCGGGCGGAAAAAATCCCCGGGGGTTTCGCCGCCGTCTACCGGGTGCTGGCGACCGCCGAGGAACAGGGCAAAGTCCGCCGGGGCTACTTCATCGACCGGCTTGGTGGGAGCCAATTCGCCTCCACCCGGGCGATCAACCAACTCCGCCGTTTGGCCCGAACCGATCTGCCGGAAACAGCGGACGCGCCGTCCGTGATGGTGGCCAGCGACCAGACCGACCTAACCGGCCATGAATCATCGGCCAGGTCGGACCGGCCTGATGCAGTGGCTACCCCAAACCGACCTGATGCAGTTTCCAGTCAGAACCGGCCCACCTCTGGGGTCACACCACCGGCCACGTCTTCGCCGGTCGACTCCTGGGACGACGACATCACACACCCCGGTTCCCCGGCCGCTTTCGTGCTGGCGGCCGCCGACCCGGCCAACCCCTATGGCGCGACCTTGGATTGGCCGGTGGCGCCAAGTTGGCAGCAGCCCGAGATCGACCCTGCCGCCCCTGAGCGGCGGGGTCATCAACCGGCCCGCAAAGCCGGCGCCTTGGTGGTCCTGCTGGCGGGCGAACTGACGGCCTTCATCGAACGCGGTGGCCGCACGGTCTTGACCTGGACCGACGACCCGGCGGAGCTGGCCGAGACCGCTCGGGCCCTGGCCGACACCGTCCACCGCGGCCAACTCGACCGGATCACGATCGCCACCATTGACGGCCATTCCGTGGTCACGCGGGAGGCTCGGCAGTATTGCCCGCTGGTCCCAGCCTTGGAACAAGCGGGTTTCGTGCTCGGGCCCCAGGGGTTACGCCTGCGCCGTTAGTACGCGGTCGCACCCAAACTGGGGTTGCCACAACAACTGAGCCGAGCAGCAGCTACGTTGTCGTCGTCTCCGGCCCACCCGGCCGGTTGCCACTGACGCCGTCAACTGTCTTACCAGCCGCAACCCGTCGTCCGTGGCCAACGGACGACCAATCACTTACCGATGCATCGCCACGTAGGTCGCCGCCCGCAAACTGGCGTTGGCTTCCAGCGAGCCCCAATAGAGTTCAAAGTCTTGGCCGTGGTAAACCCCAGCCGGAAACAGGTAGGGCGCTAGTTGGACGGTGTTGCCGGCCGGATCAATGGTCGAACAGAGCACGGTGCCACGGTCCGGATCGACCTGGGCGTCGGCGTAAGCGGTCACGTCCTGGTACGTGCCATCGGCGGCGAAGAGCCGCGACGGCCGGTTGTCGGTCGCCGGTACGGGGTCGGTGGTCTGGGTCCAGCTGATCGGGTTGATCGCCCGGGCGCCGTCGAAGACCGTCGGATTCGGGTCGGTTACCCCAGGGGCTTCGGTGTTGTACGAGACGACGACATTGGTGTCGTCAGCGGCGGTGGCGAACTTGAGGTACGGGTGGCGGTCGAGATCGTCCTGGGTGATCGACCAGCCGATGACATAGGCCGCCACCATCCGCTGGTAGACCTCGGGGTGATCGTCGAAGTAATCGAGCAGTAGCAGCCGCAACACCGCCGAACCCTGGGAATGACCGGCCAGAATGAACGGCCGCCCGTTGTTCAAGTGCTCGATGTAGTAGTCAAAAGCCGCCACGGCGTCGTGGTAAGGCAGACCCGACAGGTAGTGATCCCACTGGTCACGGGGTAGATCGCCCAACATCCAGATGGCGTCGATCTGGCGGTAGTAGGGCTCGAAGATATTGCCACTGAGGTCGAAGACGGCCGTCATCTGATCGTGTAAGCGTGGCGCCGCCTCGCGCATGATGGCGTTGTCGAGTTCGGCGTAATACTGCTCGTCCGATGACTGCCGTTCCCAGGCCGTCGTGTAGAGGTAGAAGACATCGACCGGCTGGTCGAGCGTCCCACCGGTTTCGACCCAGTTGTTGGGATCGGCGTAGTCGGTCGGCGTGATCGTGTCGTCGCCAGTCGGGGGTAAGAGGGCTGCCGCCGCGCTGCTGACCGCTGAACTGGTCGTGGTTGCCGGGTCAGTCGTGGCACAAGCCGTCAGGCCCAGGGCCGGTAGCAGCAACCACGGTAGCAAATGGGCCAGTCGCATCTTGGTCTTCATCATTACCCCTTGTCACTCGTGGTTTGACTCCGGCGACCAGGTGGTCACGGCTCGGTTAGCCGCCCGGAGTCCACCGGCGCGAGGTCGAACTAGGACAATCTTCCAACTCGGCCACACCCGTGTTGCCCGCGGGTCCGGGTAAACCGCTCACGAACGTCCTCCCCTGACGTGGTCGAGGGAAACCGTGACACGGGGTCCGATGGTCGGCTTTGCATCCACCAGACCAGTTTTCCGGCCGTCAGCGTTCCGGCCCGCCAGTGTCAGGAAACACCCTCATCAGCGTCGGTCCAGGTCAGGTTTCGCAGCGACCGGCTCAGTACCCCAGTGGTTGGTTTACAGTGACCCCCATGTCTGAGGTCAATTTTCACGTCCGCGACGGCATCGGCTACATCGAACTCAATCGGCCACAAGCCATCAACGCTCTCACCAGCGACATGTTCCAGGCCCTGGAAGAGCAGTTGACCACGTGGTTCGCCGCCGGCACGGTGACCGCGCTGGAGCTGTCGGGGGCCGGTGACAAGGGCTACTGCGCTGGCGCCGATGTCCGCCAACTGCGCCAACTGTTATTGGCCGACCCGGCCACGGCGGTCGCCTTTCTCGACGATGAATACCGGCTCGACCAGTTGATGGCCACGGCCCCGGTGCCGCTGACGGCACATTTCGACGGCATCACGATGGGTGGCGGGGTTGGCCTGGGCGGTCATCGCAGTCATCGCATCGGGTCCGCCCGGACTCGCTGGGCGATGCCTGAAGTCGGGATCGGTTTGTGGCCTGACGTCGGGGTTTGCTACGAACTGTCGCGCCTACCGGGCCAGTTCGGGGTCCACTTGGGGCTGACCGGTGCGACCATCGACGGCGCCTCGGCATTCTTCGTCGGCTTGCTGGACACGGCCCCGGACTCTGACCCGGCCGGGTCAGAGTTGGCAGCCAAGGCTGATTGGATCGCGACCTGTTACCGCGGTGATGACCCAGCCGCGATCGTGGCCCGGCTTGAACAAGCCGACCAGGCCGCAGCCCGTCAAGCCGCCGCCACCATGCGCCAGAAGTCGCCGTTGTCGGTCGCCGTCACCTTGGCCGCTCTGCGCCGGGCCGAACAAGTGCCCGACCTGGCGGCCGTGTTCGATCAAGACCGCTACCTGGCCCGCCACTTCCTACCCCAGTCCGACTTCGTCGAAGGGGTCCGGGCCCAACTGGTCGACCGGGACCGGCAACCACACTGGCAGCACGACCGGATCGAAGACGTGCCGCCGGAATTGGTTCAGTCTTTCTTTCCCGGCTGACTACTGACGCCAACTCGACTCTTGATCTGTCGCATCTCGGGTTTGCGGGTAATTCCTGGTGGCCGTTGGGTTCCCACCAGATGCCGCGAATCCGTGATTAAAACGGGACAGGAAAACAGAACAGGAAAAGTCACAACCGTTACGGCGTATGAGGTTTTTCAGACCGCAGAATCTCTGTGCGACGGCCAATTACTGAGCTGTGAACTCCTCAATCAAAGCCGCCAGTTCCTTCGGGGCCGCGGTCATGAGATCGGGGTCGGCGCCGGGCAGAGTCTTCGTCACGGTCTGGGGGATTTGCCCGGTCAACAGCTGCAAGGCTTGTCCGGCCGCCGGGTCCTCGGCCGCCGTGACCGCCAACACCGGCGCCTTGACGAGCGACAAATCGGTGTTCATATCGGGCGACATCATGACATCCATGGCCTTGAGGACCTCAGCTTTGGGCTGATCCTTGAAGGCCGACTTCGGCATCAGGCCGGCCAGTCGACGGGTTTGTTTGAGCACCGACAGTGGCGGCAGCACCGGCGTTGACACGGCCACGACGTGGCCAATCCGGTCCGGCAACTCGGCCGCCAACCGCAGCGCCACCATGCCGCCGAGTTGGAAGCCGACGACGTCGGCCCGCTCAATCCCCTGGGTTTCCATCTGGTTGGCGATATCGGCCGCCGCCTCGGCCAGCGACAAAGTGCCGAACGCCGCCACCGCGTCCTTCGAGGCCTCGGCCTCTTCGAGCGGCTTGAGACCCTTGATCCAGGGCGCGATCATCGGCCTGGAGGGGTCGAGGGCTTCGACCACCGACTGCCAATTGGTCGGGTTCTGGTTCGTACTGTGGAGCAGCACGAGGGTGGGGCGAGTTGCTGTTGTCATGGCACTTATCCTGACTCGGTCGACCAACTGGTGTCCTGTTGCGAAGGGTAACCTCCGCCCGGACGAGGCTGACGATCCGTGTCTCCGGGCCCAGCCAAACCGCCAATCGGCGACTCAGCCCAGGCGTTCTCAACCAGGACCACCAGCTCAGGTCACAATAGACCAGTGCTCGAACACTACTTAGTCATCGCTGTCATCGGCGTCGCGGCCATCGTCGCTCTGACCTCGGTTGGAGCCAAGCTCGGGGTGGCGCCACCGCTAGTCCTGATCGGCGTCGGGATCGCCTTGTCGCTACTGCCGTTCGTGCCCGACATCCGGATTCCCAGCGATGTCATCCTGATCGGCTTGCTGCCACCGCTGCTCTACGCCTCCGCGGTGTCAGTCCCAGTGGTCGAGTTCCGGCGCGACATGGCCGCGGTCGGAGCCCTGGCCGTCATCTTGGTCGTCGGGTCATCCGTGCTACTTGGGGTCGTCGTCCACCTGTTCTTGCCCGAGGTGCCGTTGCCGATCTGTGTCGCGCTGGGGGCGGTCGTCGCGCCGACCGACGCTGTCGCCACCACGATCGTCAAACGGCTCGGGGTGTCGCCCCGGGTCGTGACCATGCTCGACGGCGAATCCCTGTTCAACGACGCCACCGCCTTGGTGCTCTTACGCGCCACCACGGCCGGCGGCGCGGTCGGCTTGTCGCTGATCGACATCACGGTCGAGTTCGTCGTCTCAGCCGTCGTGGCGGCGCTGGTCGGCGGCCTGGTCGGCTGGCTGGCCCTGACGTTGCGCCAGGCCATCGTGGCGCCGGCCCCGAACACGGCCATCAGCTTCATCACCCCCTTCGTGGCCTATGTGCCGGCCGAAGAACTGGGCGCTTCCGGCCTGGTGGCGGTGGTGGTGGCGGGCTTGGTGTCGAACCTCATGGCCCCCCATCGGTTGGACACCCGCCACCGTCTCAACGAAGAGGCCAACTGGAAAACCGCTCAATTCCTGCTCGAAGGCGTGGTCTTCCTGATCATGGGACTGCAACTGAAAACCCTGGTCGGCGACGTTGTCGAGGCTGGTGATTCGGTGCCCTTGGCGATCGGCCTGGGTGGGCTGTGCATCGCCGGGTCGGTCGTCATCCGGGCGGTTTTCGTGGCCATCTTGGCCTTCGCCCTCGACCGACGGGCCCACCGCAAGGTCCGGCGCCGGAAACGTTGGGAGACGGCCAGTGATGCCGTCGGCGTCGATCTCAAGGATCCTCAGTCGTGGTCGCCGGACGATGCCTCGGCCATCCGCTTGGCCGAACCAACGCCACCGCTGCCGTCCGGTTTGGCCACCGTGGCCCGCCATCAACGGCGCTGGCGGCGGCAATTCGCCCACCTGCTGAGCGGCCGCTCGACCACCGGTCACCCCCAGGAACGTCAGCTGAGCCGCTGGAAAACCGCCGTTCAGCGCTATCTGGCCGACGTCGATTACCTGACCCGCGAGCCCTTGGGCGCCAAGGAGAGCGTGCTGCTGGTGTGGGCTGGGATGCGCGGTGTCGTGACCCTGGCGGCCGGTCAAACCTTGGCCGGGAAAGCCGTCCAGGACGATCTGTTGATCCTCATCGCTTTCGTGGTCGCGGCCGGGTCGATGTTGATTCAAGGCAGCACCTTGGCCTGGCTGGCCAAAGTCCTCAAGCTGACCGGTCAGGACAGCAGCCGGCCAGGTGAGGCGGCGGCCCTCAACCAGCAGTTGGGACAGGCGGCGCTGAGCCTGCTCGACGACCCCGATTTACGCCAAGCCTCTGGTGAGCCCTACGACCTCCGGGTGCTCGGACTGGTCTCCCTCGGGGTTCACATCGCCCAACCTGGTGGTCTCGATCAACTTGAGCAGCCGTCAGCGTCGCCCGACTCAAAGACCAGCGATTTCACGGTCGAGGACATCGACTTCGTCCCCGACATGGTGGCCGCCGCCGGTCCCGAGGCGACCGCCCGCTGGGCCGACCTGGTCAACCAGATTCGCCACCGGGGTGATCCCGACGACCCTGACCCGGCCGATGCGGCGCTGCCCCCGTTATCGGAGGCCGACCGCTTGCGCCAATATCGCGAACTCCGTTTGCTGACCTTGCACGCCATGCGGGAAGCCCTCCTGGAAGCGCGCAGCCTCGGCACCTACTCCCACCGGACTTTGGCCGATGCCCTGGCCATATTGGACGCCGACGAGATCAGTTTGGAATTGAAGTTGGACGTCTCTTCTCAGGAATGAGACCCGGGCTGATGGAGCTGTCACCCACGGACAAAACCTCGGTGCTCGGCCGGACTGAGTCGTGGTTGTCCCAAGGCCATACCCTTGGTACGCCACCGGACTATGTGGCCGGACTAGGTCGTGGTTGTCCCAAGGCCAGCGATACGCCAGCCGTCAGACTGGTTCCTGCCCGTGGACGACGACCGTCGTCCCGTCATCGGCCCAGTGATAGAGATAGTCGGCGTCGGCCAACCGCAGGTTGACGCAGCCATGCGATTGAGGCCGGCCGATCTGGGATTCGTCGAGCCAGTAAGCAGCGTGAAAACCGTAGTCATTCCAGAACCAGGTAGCCCACGGGACATCGGGCACGAAGTAGGGCGAGCCGTCGGCGTTGACGCCCGTCATGTTCTGCACCGGGACGTGCGAGTAAACCCGATAGGTGCCCGGCGGGGTCGGCGTCTCCCGTAGTCCGGATGACATCTGATAACTCGTCACAACGCTGTCGCCGACCAGCAAGGTCGTCATCTGGTTGGTCAGATCGACGTCGATCCACTTGCCGGCCACCGGCGCCGGACCGGACAGCGTCGTCCTCAACTCAGGCGGCTCGGTCATCTTGGTCGGCACCGTAATAAAGCCGTCATGGCCAGCAGTCAGGGCGTTGGCCAGGTCACGGGCGGTTGCCGTGAGGTCACCGACGGCTATCCCCGACTGGCCACCGACCGGTGTCGCCAACAGCTGGCCGTCAGCGTCGAAAACCGACAGCCGGGCTTGACCGACTTGGTCGAAGGCCTCACTGGCCACCGCCGCCAAGGACTCCCGCAGCGCCACCGGATCGTAGCTGACCGTCACTTCCGCCGTTGCCAGGTTGGGTTTGATCGAGGTCCACGGGGCCACCTCGGCCGCTGTCAGGCGGTGGGCCGTACCGGCCTCAGTGACCAACTGCAAGTCGAGCGCCAAGCGGGCGTTGGCCTGGTCGGCGGCTTTTTCAGCGGCGGCCTGGCTGATCACCGGCGTCGCCACCACCGGGTTGATTTCGCAACTGGTCGGTTGGTTCGGCCGGGCCGCCAAACGGTCGAGCGCCTGACGGACCGGCTCCAGGTCGAAGGCCCAACCAGCTTGGCCGGGGATGACCGTGAAATGGCCGCTGGCGTCGTCGTAAACCACCTGGGCGTTGACCGGTTCGGTCAGATCGGGCCGGAACTGACGCATCAACCACTGCTGGGCGATCGTGTCGTCGAGCTCCAACTCCAAGGCGACGTTGAAATTGACCGGTGCCGAGCGGTTGTTCAGGAGCGAATCGTTGGTACCGACGTCGAGCGCAGTTCGAACCGTGGCCGCCGTGTCAACGGTGACACCGAGGTCGGATAGGCGAGCGGCCGCCGTCCGATCACCGTGGGTGATCGCCAACTGGGCTTGGCTGGTCAAGGCGGCGGCGGTGGTGGCCAGCTGGTCGGCGTTGAAGCCACCGACGTCGACCTGGCCCAGCGTCACGCCGGTCGGACTGGTCGTATTGGGGGCGGTCACGGCGAAGGCCGCGTACAATCCACCAATCCCGGCTGACAAGGTCGCCAGCGCGACGCAGAGCAACATCAAGAAGGACCGGGGGCTAGGCCCGGTGCGGTGGAGCGGTTCGACCGGTGAACTCGTGATGACGGGGGCACAGGGCATAACACGACGTTTGGCGGTCAACGTCGGAAGTGGCTCCAGGGGAACGGAAACATCAGCGACCGACGAAACATCGGGCCCTTCGGCCATTTCGTCTTGGCGCATTTGTTGACTGAGTCTACCGAGAAGCGGCCGGCAACTCTAGTGGAGCGTCGTTGCACACTTGGGCCCCCGCCTGTCCGATCGGGCGCCAACACCGTGGGACGAGAGCAATTGACGTGAAGCACCGTGGGTTCTGGGCGACACCAACACCGCGGTTGAAGAACAACACCAGGTGCTGAGCAGACGCCAATCAGACACGACAAAACAAACGGTGGTGGAACCGGCGATCAGGCCAGTTCCACCACCGCAAGTCCTCAGGAGCGGTCAGCCCAACTGAGCCCGGAAGAACCAGGCCGCCTTGTCGAGCCCGGCCACGATGCCGATGAGGATGTCTTGACTGGGGAGATCGGCTTCGAGGTCACCGAAGGTGGCTTCGATCCGACGGGCCGCCGCCGTCAAGCGACCGCTGAACTGCTGGACGACATCGGCGGTCTTGAGGTTGCCCGACGGCAAGGGCTCGACCTGAGACGACTGGGCGACGGTCGCAGCCCGACCATCGGGCGAGCCACCGACCGCCGAGATCCGTTCGGCGACATCGTCTTGCCAGGTCTTCAGTGAATCGACCACCTCGTCGAGTTCGAGATGGACCGAACGGAACGACCGGCCTTGGACATTCCAGTGAGCCTGCTTGGCTTGGAGACCGAGATCGAGCAGGTCAACGAGGGCCGCTTGAAGAACCGGAACGGTCTGGGGAGAGGGCATGATGACTCCTTTTATTTTTGGAGCTGAGTAAGTCAGCTCCTCGTGGACTTATTTTGAATAGTTCAAGTTTAGCTCTTCAGCTAACTTTTGTCATCTTGGCTGTCTGGGGTGGACTAGGCACGTTACCGTGAGAAGCGGCCCGCTGCGGTCAGCCAAGATTTGATGGTCGCGCGCCGGCCTGAAAACAGCCGACCCGACAACCACGACAGTTCGACTGTAGCGAGAGCGGCTGACAGGGCTGCGACCGGGGAGTCAGACTGCCAGCGCGGCGAAAACCTGGGCAATCGGTTCGGTCACGACCACTGCGCCCGGCCGCTGACCTCCGGCCCCATCCCGGTTGACGACCACCACTTGGTCGCCCCGGTAATAGTCGATCAGCCCGGCCGCCGGATAGACGACCAAGGAGGTGCCACCAATGATCAGGAGATCGGCCCGGCTGATGGCTTCGACGGCCGCCGTCACCACCTTTTGGTCGAGTGGGTCTTCGTAGAGCACGACATCCGGTTCGATGATGCCGCCACAGTCACAGCGGGGAATATCGT
>JAISGZ010000213.1 GCA_031262845.1 Propionibacteriaceae bacterium
GACCGCCATCATCCGCTCCTGGGACTCACTCATGAGGATCTCTTCGGGCGCCAGCGTCGGATCCCGCAACGGCACCAGGTCGAGGTCGACGTGCATCCCACAGTTACCAGCCGAGGCCAGTTCGGCCGTGGCGCAGCTAATCCCGGCGGCGCCAAAGTCCTGGATACCGACGATCAGCCCGGCGGCGAACAGCTCCAACGTGCATTCGATCAGCAGTTTCTCCATGAACGGATCGCCGACCTGGACGCTTGGCCTTTTGGTCGGACCCTCGGCGGTGAAGGTTTCGGAAGCCAGAATCGAGGCCCCACCGATCCCGTCACCACCGGTCGTGGCGCCGTATAACACCACTTTGTTGCCGACCCCGCTGGCCTTGGCGACGTGGAGGTCCTCCGGCCGCAGGACACCAACGCAGAGCGCGTTGACCAGCGGATTGCCGAGATAGGGCAGTTCGAAGCTGACTTCACCGCCGATATTCGGCAGGCCGAGGCAGTTGCCGTAACCACCGACACCAGCCACCACGCCCGGCAGCACGCGGGCCGTATCCGGCGCGTCGAGCGGCCCGAAACGGAGCGAGTCCATGACGCCGATCGGCCGGGCGCCCATCGCCAAAATGTCCCGCACGATGCCGCCGACGCCGGTCGCCGCGCCCTGGTAAGGCTCGACGTAGCTGGGGTGGTTGTGGGACTCCATTTTGAAGGTCACGGCCCAGCCTTGGCCGATGTCGACGACCCCGGCGTTCTCACCGATCCCGGCCAGCAGCGGACCGTGTGGGGTCTCCTGGGCGAGTTCGGAAAAACGCTTGAGATGAACCCGGGAACTCTTGTACGAGCAGTGCTCCGACCACATAACCGAATACATCGCCAGCTCACAGCTGGTCGGCCGCCGTCGTAAGAGCGTCCGAATACGCTCGTACTCATCGGCTTTCAGGCCTAATTCGGCCCACGGTTGGGGGGTCGTCGGAGTCAGTTGGGCATGAGTCACAGTGTCGGCCACGGGCAAAGAGTACCCGAGTTACCCAGCCACCGAAGGACCTCTCACGTCCTCGCCCACACACTGCCTAACCCCATCACCAACCCGGTCAACAAATTCCAAGCCAAAATGGTCAAGACACGCCGACGAAGCTCACCATTTTGACTGGGAATTTGGTCGGCCGCTAGGAGGCTCCGTCCTAATCCACCGTGCATTGGTGTGGCGAGCGAAGCGAAGGCAGACTGGACGTCCGTCGAGCGTCGAGCTGACCGCCAAGATGCCTCTCACTCCCCACCTCACCCGGTCAACGAAATTTCAAGCCCAAATGGTCAAGACACGCCGACGGAGCTCACCATTTTGACTGGGAATTTGGTCGGTGACCTGAAGGTTCAGTAGTAAGGGTGGTAAGGCTGAACCTTGGGGCTCAGTAGTAGTAGGGGTAATCCGACCAATCGGGCGGCCGCTTTTCCAGGAACGAGTCCCGGCCCTCTTGGGCTTCGTCGGTCATATAGGCCAGCCGGGTCGTCTCGCCAGCGAACAGTTGCTGGCCGACTAGGCCGTCGTCGATGGCGTTGAAGGCGTACTTCAACAGCCGGATCGCGGTCGGTGATTTTTCGGCGATCAGGCTGGCCCAGCGCAAGCCGACGGTCTCCAACTCGGCGTGTGGCACGACACTGTTGACCGCCCCCATCTCGTAGGCCTGCTCGGCGTCGTAAGTCTGGCCGAGGAAGAAAATCTCGCGCGCCATCTTCTGGCCGACCTGGCGGGCCAAGTAGGCCGAACCGTAACCGGCGTCGAAGGAACCGACATCGGCGTCGGTCTGTTTGAACTGGGCCTGTTCCCGGCTGGCCAGCGTCAAATCACAGATCACGTGCAGTGAGTGGCCACCACCAGCCGCCCAGCCGTTGACCAGGGCGATGACCGGCTTGGGCATGAACCGGATCAGCCTTTGGACTTCGAGGATATGCAAGCGGCCGAGCCGGGCCTGGTCGATCACGGACTGACTGGCTGGGCCGCCGGGCTGACCCACCGCCCCGGACAGAGCAGCCGCCTGATCAACCGTTCCGGCCGATCCAACGGGCTGACCGGGAGAGCCATCGAGTTGACCTACCATCCCAGCCTGACCAGTCGGCAGGCCGGCCGTCCCAGCCGGCCCAGCGGCTTCGTACTGATAACCGGCTTGACCACGAATCCGCTGGTCACCACCCGAGCAGAAGGCCCAGCCACCGTCCTTGGGCGACGGCCCATTGCCGGTCAGCAAAACACAGGCCACATCGGCCGCCTGCCGCGCGTGGTCGAACGCCAGCAGCAACTCGTCCACGGTGTGGGGCCGGAAAGCGTTGCGCACTTCGGGCCGGTCAAAGGCGATTCGAACGGCCGGCACGCGCCGGGCCCGGTGGTAGGTGATATCAGTGAAAGCGAAGTCATCGACCGCTTCCCAATCCTCCGGATGAAACGGATTTTCCATAGCGGCGAGCTTAGTGGGCAGACGTACGTCACGATTTCACCCCTTGTACCTGCCACGAGACCGAGACGTCACCGGTCACGGCCGCACTATCACGCTGACCAGGGAAAAGAAACCGAACCTCCCCCCGAGGGCCAACAACCTGGCTGCTACTGTCGAATTATGGGGATTCTCCGAGTGACCGTTGACGACACGACCGTCGTCCACGCCAATCGAGCCCGCCTCTTTTTCCATCTCGCCGTGCGCAGCAAGTCGGCCGCCTGGCCGCACGGCACCGATCAGCCGGCCGCTGAAGTGTCCGAGTTGACCCGGGCCCTTCAGCATTTCGGCATCCCGGCGAACCAGGTTTTGGTTGACCCAGTCAGCGACCCGACCGCCGTCGGTTTGCTCCGCAGCAACGACCGGACCTGTTTCCACCTGACCGCCACCGTCCAGACCGACCAGGTGGCCACGGTGCTGGGCTTGTTGGCCGATCGGTCCAACGCCCGCTTGGTCTCGCTCGAGTGGCTCTATGACGATTACGAGGCGACGCTCCCAATCCTGGCCGCCAGCGTGGCCAAGGCTCGGCGCAAAGCCGAAATCTTGGCCCGAGCGGCTCACGTCGTGGTGACCGGGATCGCTCATCTCAGCGATTCCTGGTCGGTCACACCATCGGCCCTGGCGGCGGAAACAGCGGCCGGTGAGCCCGAGTTCCGGTCGCTACTACCGGACCGGCCACTGGATCCGGCGATCGCCCTGACCGGGAACCGCGAATTGGCCGTCCACCTAACGGTTGACTTCGAGATCAAACCAAGCCAGCGGGTTGGTGGCCAGACTTCACCAGTTTCCGCCCAGTCCGACCAGCGCTGGGCAGCGGCGGTGCGTCAAGCTCAGGCTCAACCGGTCGAGTCACCGGCCATCGTGAGCGGTCAAACCCGAGGCCGAACCAGGACTACGGCGTCCCGACGGCCGGAACCAGAACTCGTGGAATACCGCTTCGCGGCCTAATGCTCTGTCGCGTCTAAGAATTCGCGGCACCCGGTGCGGAATCCAGCCGCGTTGTCGTTGTCTCCGCTAGTGCCCTTGGACCTTTGTCTTGAAAATAGCGTTGCGCCGTGACTTTTGGTGAAGGTAGTACGCCCCGCGCCAGCCCGGCCCGCGCTTCGCCCGTCAAACCGGCCAGTCAGATCCGGGCGATGGCCGTACCGTCGTGAATCAGCAGATGGTCGCCGGGGTTCACCGGCTCGATCAAGGTGGCGTCGATTTCCTCGACCGTCCCGTGGGCGGTCCGAACCTTGACCGGCTCGAAAGAACCGTCAGGCACCGCGACCACCACGCCGGCTTCATCGGATTCGTCACTGTCGAGACCGGCCGGCACGTGAACCGGCGTTTGCGCGGTCATCCCACCCGTGGCTGACGGGACCGATTGGCTGGCGGGGCTGTGAATCTCGGTCGGAGTCTTCGGGCTGACACAACCGTCATCGTCGGACAAGACGATGAGATCATTGTCGAGAACTGCCGGGGTCATGGAATTCACTTCTCTCGTGTGGTTACGGCCGGAGTACTCCAGGGACGACCCGACCAGCCACACCATTAAGGCTACCAGTGTCACTGATCAGACGATCGGCTGATGACCGACGGAGGGTGCCGCTCGCGAAACCGGCTTGACCGGCCTGGCGTCGCTCAGCACAGCGCATCGTCTATCCCCTCAGGTCTGCATCCACCAAAAAGGCGGATGCAACCCGCTGTCGTTTGTCGGAAGAATCCGATTCTGAGGATAGTACCTTCGTTGGGCAATTGAGCGAGACAACGCCAACGGAACGGAACAAATTCTCATTCAGTCATGAGACGCCGTTCAAACGACCACGGCGAACAACCTTGCCCCGGATTCGGGCCAAGCGAATTGGTGACGCCACGTGTCCTTCGCCAACTGGTCTGTCGCTTCATGAAACACGTTTTCGCGGCCTTTGGTGTGACATTCAGCCGCGTTGTCATGGTCACGTATTGCCCGCTATCGGCTCATCCGCCGCCTACCTGGCCTCCCGACCTGCCCCACGAAACACACGACACCAAGGCAAAGACCGAACACTAGAGTGCTGCCATGCGCATACCTCTACCTGTCCCCCTGTTCTACGTCACCTTGGTGCTGCAAGAACTGATGTCCCGCGGCCGGCC
>JAISGZ010000016.1 GCA_031262845.1 Propionibacteriaceae bacterium
GTGTCTTCGGGCCACCGGACCCGGTCCCGGCAGCGGTCGCCGAACCAGCGCCGGCGGTTTTCGGGCCGGTTCCAGGATTGCTCGGTGCTTGGCAGGCCGGCCAGGTGATTCAACTGGCGGCAGCGATCGGCCAGCCGCTGATCGGCCGGCTGGCGACCGTTGATCTGAGGACGAACTCGGTTGAGGTGATCGCGTTGCGGCCGGATCCGGATTGTGCTGCCTGTGGTGCCGGTGCGGTCAGCGGTGGCGGTGCGGTCAGTGACGTTGGTGCGGTCAGCGATGGCGGTGCTCCGTCAGGCCGTTGACGGGGTGACGTAGTCAAGGGTGGCCGCGGCTCGGATCGAGGAACAGCGAGCGGCGAATGGGCGTAGCCGGGGGCTGATGACCGTGGCAGTGCGGGGTGAGGTGGTGGCATCCAAGGAGCAGCGAGACGACCGTGCAGCCAATCGACCTGGAAGTGCACATTTTTTCACAATTCAAACTAGCTAGCCGGGGTCGGGAGTGTAGGCCTCAAGGACTATTTCTACTAGCGATATAGAGATAAATAATTGACACGATAAAAACTAGTAGAAACTGGAAAAGTGCGATAGTCTCCTGCCGTCGTACACGGCTGTACGAACGAAAAGCCCCCCGAGGAGAAGCTATGTCCTCAACAACTATTGAAGAACCCACTCGTCCCTCCCCCGAACCTGAAGGCATCGGCCTGGCTGATGCCCAGGGCAACTATCGTGGCCACACTCGTAGCGAACGGAATCGCGTCACGTTGTGGTCGACGATCGCCTTTACCGTCATGTTTGCCGTCTGGCTCCAGTTCGGCATTCTGCAAGAACCGATCGGCAAAGAATTCGGCCTGACAACGACTCAGATCGCCTGGCTAGTCGCCCTGCCAAGCTTGAACGGCTCGGTCTGGCGGCTGCTGACCGGCATCCTGGCCGACCGCTTCGGCGGCCGAGTCGTCATGGTCGTGCTGATGGTGGTCACGGCCATTCCCACGATCGGCGTCGTCTTCCTGCAAGGCAGCAACTACGACTGCATCGAAACCCTCAACGCTCAAGGCCTGTCGTCGGCTGACCTGTCGGCCGCTATCAGCGCCCAATGCACCGGTGGCAGCGCCGGTTTCGGCACCCTGTTGTTGTTCGCCTTCCTAATCGGCTTGGCCGGCAACTCATTCACAATCGGGACGTCGTGGAACTCGGCTTGGTTCCCGAAGAACAACCAAGGCTTGGCCCTGGGGATTTTCGGGGCCGGTAACGTCGGCGCTTCGGTCACCAAGTTGATCGCGCCGACCTTGTTGGCGGCTATCCCCGGCATCGGCTGGCTGGCCGGTATGGGACTCGACAACTGGCGCTTGGTGCCGATCATCTACGCCATCGTCTTGATCCTGTGTGCAGCCTTGGTCTGGTTCTTAACCCCGAGTCCGGATCTCAAGCCGGGCGCCCGGACGCCGGTGGTCGAACAATTGAAGCCCCTGCGCTTCGTTCGGGTCTGGCGTTTCTCGCTCTACTACGTCGTCGTCTTCGGCGCCTACGTCGCCCTGTCCGGCTGGATGCCGAAGTTCTACCGCACCGAATACCCCGAACTGTCGTTGGCGGTGGCGGGTTTGCTGACGGCGCTGTTCATCTTCCCGGCCTCCTTGCTGCGGCCGCTCGGCGGTTGGTTGTCGGACCGGTATGGCGCCCGGCCGATCCTGACGATGAGCTTCGTCCTCATGATCGTGACCTGCTTCGGCATGATGTTCCAGATGCCGGCCGCTCCCTTCACGATCCTGCTGGTGCTGCTCGGCGTCGGTATGGGTGTCGGCAAGGCCGCGGTCTACAAGCACATTCCCGAGTACTTCCCCAAGGACGTCGGTTCGGTCGGCGGTCTGGTCGGCATGATCGGTGGTCTCGGGGCGGTCGCCTTCCCACCCATTTTCGCCTACGTCGATGAGTGGTTCGACGGCATTGACCTGCAAGCCGCCACCTTCGGCACCCTCCTCGTGGTCGTGGTCATCACGACCCTGTGGATGGAGATCGTCATCATGCGCCAAAAGCGCTCGGGCAGCGATCCTTACTCCCTCCAGCGGGAAGCGGCTCAGGCCGTCCGCTGATCCAACCCGACGACTGAGGCCTAGGCGCTCGCGCCGTGCCGCCCCGCCTAGGCCTCAGCTGTCATGACAGGAGCACCGCAATGTCACCCACCTCGACCACCGGTCGCAAACATGTTGTCACCGAGTGGACTCCCGAAGATCCCGCCAAGTGGGATCAGTCCTTGGCCTGGAAGACCCTCTGGACCACCACCTATTCACTGATGCTCGGCTTCGTCGTCTGGTTCCTGGTTTCCAGCCTGACGCCGATGTTGACTAACGCCTCAGTCGTTACCCAGAGTCAGGCCTACTGGTTGGCGGCCATGCCGGGCTTGGCCGGCGGCGCCTTGCGTCTGCTGTGGATGTTCCTGCCGCCGATCATGGGCACCCGCAACATGGTCATCTGGTCGACCGTGGCGCTGATGGCGCCGATGGTTGGTTGGGCCTGGTTGCTGACCGTCGTCCAGCCGTTGAATGCCGCCGGTGAGCAGCCGCTCTACGCCGGCATGATGTTGCTGGCCTTCCTGACCGGTATCGGTGGCGGCGTTTTCTCCGGCTACATGCCTTCGACGTCGTTCTTCTTCCCCAAAGCCAAGCAGGGCGTGGCCCTCGGTCTACAGGCCGGGCTGGGGAACTTCGGCGTCTCCGTGGTTCAGTTGGTGACCCCGATCGTGGTCGGGATGGGCTTGTTCGGTGGCACCTTGGCGGTCCACAACAAGAAAACCGGCGCTGTCCGTGACGTCTACCTGCAGACGGCGCCGTCGCTGGTCCTGCCCTTGCTCATCATCTCCTTGGTCGTGGCTATCGCCGTGCTCAAGTCGGTGCCGATCAAGGCTAATTTCAAGCAGCAGTTGGATATCTTCGGCAACAAACACACCTGGCTGATGACCCTCGAATACGTCCTGACTTTCGGTATCTTCTCCGGTCTGGCCGGTCAGTTCGGCAACGTCCTGACCGCGCTCTACGGTTCGCAGCCGACGATTTCGTGGCTCGGTGGGGCCGGCATCGCCTTCCTCGGCGCCTTCGTCGGTTCGCTGGCCCGGGTCGCCTGGGGTCCGTTCTGTGATCGCTTCGGCGGTGGGATTTGGACCTTCGTGGCCGGGATTGGTATCGCCATCGGCTGTATCCCGGTCCTGGTCGCCTTACGCGACGATGTCGCCGGTCAGACTAACATGGTGTCGATGCCGGTGTTCTTGACCGGGATGTTCCTGATCTTCTTCTTCGCCGGGGTCGGTAACGCCTCGACCTTCAAGCAGATGCCGATGATCTTCCCACCCCGCCAAGCCGGCGGTGTCATCGGTTGGACGGCTGCCATCGCGGCCTTCGGTCCGTTCCTGTTCGGGGTCGCCTTCGACTCCTTTTCCCGGACCGCGGTCTTCGGCTTCGTGCTCGTGTACGCCCTGCTCTGTGCGGGTATCGCCTGGTATTACTACGCCCGGAAGAACGCCGAAGCCAAAGGCTGAGACGTGCGTGGCGGGGGCGATGCTGACAGCCAGTCGTCGATGCACCCCCTGTCGGTACTGCTTTAGTCAGTCATCGCCCCCGCCACCCACGGCTCAGTAGCCCCAGACCCTGTTATCCACTCAGACCCTCTCGTCACCACCAGGAGGTCGCAGCCCATGACCGTCACCCCCACCCCGAGCGCCGACTTGGCCGATCTGCTGGCCGGTCGGGGATTACTGAGCGGCCAGCCCCGGACGGTCGTGCGCAGCGGCGACGACTCGTGGGAGGCCTTCTACCGTGATCGCTGGGCCCACGACAAGGTCGTCAGAACCACCCACGGTGTCAACTGCACGGGTTCTTGCGCCTGGAACGTCTTCGTCAAAGATGGGCTCGTGACCTGGGAACACCAGTTCACCGGCTATCCCACTACCGGCCCCGACTCGCCGGAATACGAACCGCGGGGTTGCCCCCGGGGAGCGTCGTTCTCGTGGTACCTCTACTCGCCTTCCCGGGTCCGCTACCCCTACGTTCGGGGCGTGCTGCTCGACCTCTATCGGGCCGAACGAGCCGACGGCCGCGACCCGGTCGAAGCCTGGGCCGCCATCACCGGCGATCCGGCCAAAACCGGGCGCTACAAGCGGGCCCGCGGTCAAGGTGGCTTCGTTCGGGCCTCGTGGGACGAGGTCACGGAGATCATGGCCGCCGCCCACGTCGCCACCATCCGGGACTGGGGGCCCGACCGTTGTGTCGGGTTCACGCCCATCCCGGCCATGTCGATGGTGTCGTTCTCGGCTGGGACCCGCTTCCTGTCGCTGATCGGCGGCACCCTGCTGAGCTTCTACGACTGGTATTGCGACCTGCCGCCGGCCTCACCCCAGGTCTGGGGTGATCAGACCGACGTGCCGGAGTCGGGGGACTGGTGGAACGCCGGCTACCTCATGATGTGGGGTTCTAATATCCCGACCACCCGGACCCCGGATTCCCACTTCATGACCGAGGTCCGCTATCGCGGCACCAAGGTCGTCACGGTGTCGCCCGACTACTCCGACGCCGCCAAGTTCGCCGACACCTGGTTGGCGCCCCATCCCGGCACCGACGCCGCCTTGGCCCAAGCCATGGGCCACGTCATCTTGACCGAGTTCTACCGCGACCAGCCGACGCCGTATTTCCAGGACTACGCCCGCCGCTACACCGACGCGCCCTTCCTCATCCGCTTGGAGCCCGGCCCCGACGGCGCCTGGCGGCCGGGCAAGTTCCTGACCGCGGCCGATCTGCCCCAGACGGCGCTGGCCGCGACCGCCAACGCCGACTTCCGGCCACTGGTGCTTGATCTGGCGGCGGCCGGCGGGCCCCAGGCCGTCGCCCCCAACGGCACCGAGGCCGATCGCTTCGGTGAGGCCGGAGTGGGCCGCTGGAACCTCGATCTGGAAAACCTCGACCCGGCTCTCAGCCTGGACGGCTTGGCCGGTAACGCCAGCCCGGTCGAGGTCCTGTTGCCGCGTTTCGATACGCCCGTCGAGTCGACTGCGCCGGGGGCTGATAACGGCGCCACGATGCGTCGCGGCGTGCCCGCCCGGCGCATCGGCGACCACCTCGTGACCACGGTTTTTGATGTTCTGCTGGCCAGTTACGGGGTGGCCCGGCCGGGGTTGCCCGGCCAATGGCCGAGTGCTCCCGCCGGTGGCACGGCCTATGACGACGCCACGGCCGTTGGGACACCGGCCTGGCAGGAGACGATCACGGGTGTGCCGCGAGCCCAGGCGATTCAGGTCGGGCGGGAGTTTGCCCGCAACGCCGTCGAGACCAATGGCCGCTCGATGATCATTCTTGGTGCCGGCACGAACCACTGGTTCCACTCCGACACCATGTATCGCACGTTCCTGGCACTGTTGATGATGTGCGGTTGTCAGGGCGTCAATGGTGGCGGCTGGGCTCACTACGTCGGGCAAGAGAAAGCTCGCCCCGTGACCGGACAGCAACATATGGGGTTCGCCCTCGACTGGGCCCGGCCGCCACGTCACCAAGCCAGTACCTCGTTCTGGTACACCCACTCCGACCAGTGGCGTTACGACACCATCGGCGCCAACGAGATCGCCTCACCGGCCGGAAACGGCCAGTTGAGCGGCCAGACCTTCATGGACTGTTTGACTCAGGCCGTGCGCTTGGGCTGGACGCCAGGTCACCCGGGTTTCAACCGCAATCCGCTCGACTTGACCGATCAGGCGGCCGCGGCCGGTGTCGAAGTCGGTCCCTACATCGCCAGCCAACTGAAGACCGGGGCGCTGAAATTCGCTGTCGAAGACCCCGACGACCCGGCCTGCTTCCCGCGGGTGCTGACGTTGTGGCGGGCCAATCTGTTCGGCAATTCGGCCAAAGGATCGGAGTATTTCCTGCGTCACATATTGGGTGCTGAGGATCAGGTCACGAGCCCCGAAGCGACCCC
>JAISGZ010000076.1 GCA_031262845.1 Propionibacteriaceae bacterium
GTCACCTGAGCCACCAGGTGGGTCAGCAAAGCGTAGGAGGCGATATTGAACGGCACGCCGAGGAAGATGTCCGCCGACCGCTGATACAACTGGCACGACAAACGGCCATTGGCAACGGCGAATTGGAACAAGGCGTGACAGGGCGGCAACGCCATCTGATCGAGATCGGCCACATTCCAGGCCGACACCAGATGGCGGCGCGAATCGGGCTGCTGCTGGATCGAGTCGATGACCCGAGCGATTTGGTCGATGTGACGGCCGTCCGGCGTCGGCCAACTGCGCCACTGGTAACCATAGATCGGGCCGAGATCACCGTTGGCGTCAGCCCATTCGTCCCAAATCGTGATGTTGTTGTCGTGCAGCCAGGCCAGGTTCGTGTCACCGCGCAAAAACCACAGCAACTCCCCAAAAATCGAGCGCGTATGCAGTCTCTTGGTCGTCAGCAGAGGGAAACCCTGACTGAGATCAAACCGCATCTGATGACCGAAGACGGACAGTGTCCCGGTTCCCGTCCGGTCGGTTTTCGGCACGCCCTCGTCGAGCACCCGCTGCACCAAATCCAAATAAGCCTTCATCTTGCCTCCCAGGCTGACGCCAACTCGGCCAAGGTTGGCAAGATGGCTCGTAACGCCTTACCACGATGGGAAATCGCATCTTTTTCGGCAGCTGACAGCTCGGCCGTCGTCTGAGCCAACCCCACCGGCTGGAAGATCGGATCGTAACCAAACCCATGGTGTCCCCGTGGTTGTTCGATAATCGCCCCCTCCATCGACCGTTCGACCACCACCGGCTCGGCCCCAGGCCAGACCACGGCCACCGCACAGACGAAGCGGGCCTGACGGCGGTCTGGTCCGACATCGGCCAGCTGACGCAACACCAGTTGCAAATTGTCATCGTCACTGGCCCCGGGACCGGCCCACCGGGCCGACCTCACCCCCGGCATCCGATTGAGGACGTCGATTTCCAGCCCCGAATCATCGGCCAAGGTTGCCAGGCCACTGGCTTGGGCCCCGGCCCGGGCCTTGGTCAGGGCGTTGTCGGCAAAGGTCGCACCATCTTCGACCGGTTCCTCATAGGGCGCCACATCGGCCAGCCCGAGCACGTCCACCGGTAACTTTGCCGCCTCGACCAGACGCCGCAACTCCGCCACTTTGGCGGCATTACCGCTAGCCACCAGCAAAGGCAACAACGTCACGCCGCCACCTCCGCCGCCAAAGCCTGCTGCTGATAGCCGGTCAACTCGGCACAGCCGGCCAGCCCCAGATCGAGCAGCTGATCAAGTTGCGCCCGGTCAAACGGATCACCTTCGGCCGTCCCCTGAATTTCAATCAACTTCCCCTCACCCGTGGCCACGATATTCATATCAACCTGGGCCGCCGAATCTTCGTCGTACGCCAAATCGAGCAGGGGCTGGCCATCCACCAAGCCGACGCTGACCGCCGCCACCGAGCCCGTCAACGGTTCACCGGCCAAGGCCCCCCGCTGACGTAACCACTCGACGGCGTCCGCCAAGGCCACGTAGGCACCCGTGATTGAAGCCGTCCGGGTTCCACCATCGGCCCGCAAAACGTCGCAATCGAGCACAATCGTGTTCTCCCCCAGCGCCCGGTAATCAATCACGGCCCGCAACGAGCGACCGATCAGACGGGAGATTTCATGAGTCCGGCCGCCGATCTTGCCCCGGATCGACTCACGGTCGTTCCGCTCGTCGGTGGCTCGCGGCAACATCGCGTATTCGGCGGTCACCCAGCCCAAACCCGAGCCTTTACGCCAGCGCGGCACCCCCTGGGTCACGCTGGCTGTCACCAGCACCCGGGTTCGCCCGCAATCGATCAAGACTGAGCCTTCGGCTTGATCGGCCCAACCGCGGGTCAGGGAAATGGGTCGTAGAGCCGCCGGGGTCCGGCCATCACGTCGTGTCATGGCGGCCAGCTTAGGACAGTGGTCAGACAGTCGGCGGTATCGGCGGCGCGACAGAGCACTGGGTCAGACAGTCGGCGGCATCTCGGATCGTTGGCCGGGGAAGGGAATGTGATCGAGCGCCAACACCGGGGCCCCGCCAAACTCTTGCCGCGGCTCGTCTTCGGTCAGGACACAAGCCACTAAGACGATCTCGAACCCGACCAACCGAGCCATCTCCTGAAAGGCCATGAGCGTGCCACCAGTCGAAATGACATCGTCGACGACACAGACCCGGCGGCCGCGTAAGAGGTTGTAACGGGCCTGGCCGAGATAAAACTTCTGCGGCTGGGCAGTCGTAATCGACGTGATGTCGAGTTCAATCGGGTTGGTCATATAGACCTTGAGCGATTTCCGCGCCACCACGTAATCGTCCTGGCCGAGGTGTTGAGCCAGAGCTTGGACCAAAGCGATCGCCTTGGCCTCGGCCGTCAACAGGACGTCAAAGGCAATCCCGGAAGCCGCGATGCGCTCGGCCAACAAGTGTCCGGCGGCCTCGTTCCAGATCGCTCGACCCATGAGATCGAAGGCGTAAATCTGGGATCCGTCGGGCATCGCCGTCAACGGCAAATCAATCGTCAGCTGACCGAGTTGAATCGGCCAGGCTTGAGGCCAAGCTGTCACAGTGTCTCCCACCGGAAAAGAATCGACATCGCAATCCGCGCGCTGCCCGTCATCGTCAGCGACCAGCAAAGGCAGTTTACGTGACACCACTGTGGTCAGCCGACGCTACCTCAGCGCTCTCAGTGCTCGCCGCGCAGGTGTTCGACAATTGACCCTCGCCCCAACTTGGCCGACGACAGGCGCATGGTCAGCCAAGTCACGGCCGGCACCGCGATCAGACAGATCAGCACTGGCCACCACGGGAAGTGGTAGGGCGCCGTTACCACATCACCGATCAGCAGATACAGCCCAAAGCTCAATCCAACCCCCAGCGGCAGCCCGAACAGGAGCGCCCGCCCGGCCACCATGAGTGATTCCAGAGTCAGAATTCGCCGGAGTCCGGAACGGGTCAGCCCGTTGCTGATGAGAATTGCGAACTCGGCTTGGCGCAAATTGAGGTTGGTCAAGATGGTCGAAACCACATTCGTCAAACCGATCAGCGTCAACATGGCGATAAAGCCGTAGATGAAGGTCATGATGAGCGTTGAAAGGCCTTGAACGGCAGCATTTTGCTCCGCGATATTGCTGGTGCTGATGATGGCCCGGGCGCTGGCCGGAGTCGTCGTAGCCGTTGCCTGCTGCTGCGTCATGGCTTTCACAGTTTGCTCGGCGTAGCTGACGAAACCAGCGGCGTCGGGCACATCAGCCCACCACCGGGCGGTACCAACCAGTTCAACTTGAGGCACGATCAGATTGATCGAGTAGTCGGCCAAGAACTTACTCAAGGCCGGCGGAATCTCCGTCAATTGACCACCCACCGACAGCGTCGTCTGGCCTTCGGGCAGGTCGATGACCAGTCGGTCGACCGAATGGGTCAACGGCTCAATCAGCTTGATCCGCCCGTCACTGTCGGAGCGAGCTTGATTGATCACAATGGCCTGGCCTAGTTGGACCCCAGCTTGCTGACACAGGCGATCGTAGAACTGCGGGTCGACCATGATTCGTTGCACGGGAATGTAGCGACCGAAGTGGTCAACCAAGAGACGGCTGCCAGCGGTGGTGAACAGGTCCGTGGTCGACGACAAGGTCGTCGTGTCCAAGACGGCCTCCGTCATATCGGTGGCGATCAGAGTCACGTCGGCGCTATCAAACTGTCGTAATTGCTCGGTGATCTGACGAGTTAAGTCGGGTGATAACGCCCATTCGGCGCCGCCCTGGGAATTGCCGTTCCACTGCTCCTGTTTGTGGTCGAAAACAATGAGGCCAGGGGCGGCATAGCTGGCGCTGGCCGTGACCGACAGACTGGGGTAAACCGTTGCGTTGGCCGTCAATAACAGAGTCCCGAAAGAGGCGCTGACAACAAACAAGACGACACTGGCGGCCAGCGACACGACGGTCGCCCGGTAACCACGCCGGTCACGGCGCATGGCTTTGGCCGCCAGCTCACCTTCGAACCCGAATAGCCGCCGCGTCAGACCCGTCGTCCGCAACTGGCGAGAGGTCAATTTGACCTCCGCGGTCCCCCGAATCGCCTCGATGGCTGATTTCTGAGCAGCCCGACGAGCCGGCCACCAGACGGAGAGGATGACCGTCACGAAGCCGAGTAGAGCGGCCAAAGCCAGTCCCCAGCCGGAGATCGCGAAATTGAAGTCGATTCGTCTCTGATTGAGGGCGTTGAGGTCTTTCAGCAAAGCGTTCATCACCGGCATAGCTGCCGCTTCCAGCCCTAGTCCCAGGCCGATTCCCAAGGGTATGCCGAGCAAGCTGAGCCACAGTCCCTCAGCCAAAACCGTCCGCCGAATTTGCCGGCTGGTGGCGCCGACCGACTTGAGAACGCCGAACTGGCGGGTCCGTTGGGCCACCGAAACCCGGAAAGCATTCGACACCACGATGACCGAAGCGGCAACGATGACGGCCAGCAACACCACCATGATGAGGTGAACACCCCGCGCCAGATAGTTGGGCAGGTGGCCTTCGATGGCCAGCAACTCCGTGTTGGTCCCGGCGATGATGCGTTCCAGTGGCACTCCGTGCCGCTCGGCAATCGCCCAGGCTTGCTCCATGGCATCGCCGCTGGGTGCCACTAGACGAGCGAACAGCGACACTGTGTCGGGACCGTAGGACTCCGCCTCGGTCTCACCACTCGGCTCGGTGTAGCTCGACTCGATCTCGGGGTCAGCCGCGATCGCGGCCGCGTCCTGAGGGTCCAAGGCCTGCCAGACCACGTGGTAGTCGCCATAAGCCCGGATGGCGGTTTCAACGGCCTTGATGCCTGATTGGGCAAACCCGAAAACTGCCGTCACCATGGCGCCGGCCAGCACGATGCCGAGCAAGGTCAGAAGCGTCCGGCGGCGGTTGGTCCGCAACTGGGCCAGCGCCAATTGTCCCGTGATCTTCATCATCGCACCCGCTGATCAGACACGATGCGGCCATCGCCGATCGTCACGACCCGGTCGGCTTGGAGGGCGATCTTGTCGTCGTGGGTGATGATGATGAGGGTTTGGCCGTAGCGTTTATTGGCCTGTTT